>JASHTD010000453.1 GCA_030040725.1 Candidatus Sulfotelmatobacter sp.
TTGAACCGGTCATGGCCGCGCTCACCGCCGGAAACAAAACTAGCTCCGGGACCACGATGCGACCCACTCAAGTGAACCGAAGCTCCGCTTCTTGCTCCTCCACCCGCACCTCGCTGGGCCAGCGCGAACGGCACCAAAGCTGCGACGGCAATGAATATCACTAACGGCCGCAACATGGACAGAATCTTCCTCAAAGATGCTGGAGAAGCCGGAAGGCGGCGCTCTGGAGAACGACCCACACCCGTAATCATACTCCTGTCGCACGCTTCGGGCGCACGGTAACCGGCGAGCGGAAACTCCCGGACGTTTTCAAGCCATAGCGGTGTACGAAAGAGAATCGTCCCGAATACTATCCGTGTGGAATCCGAAGCAGAGCCGCGATGTTCCACACAATATAAGCGCCGACCAATCCACCGATGCAGGCGGTGACCAGCGGCCGGTAAGAAGTTTCCATAAGGTCGGCAGTGACCCCAGAGACAAAAATCAGGAAAAATGGAACGGAAGCGAGCAGGAATCCCGCGCCGGCGATGTGAGGGTGAGCCATTCCCATGACAACGAAGAAGAATGCAACCAGGCCGGGCGCGGTATTGCCGAAATAACGGGCGCGCGGCCACGCGAGATAGGCGGCGAGCGCGACCGGCAGAAGCAGGGCGAGTGCGGAACAGCCACGGAGGATTTGCGATCCCACCGCCCCATAGACGCCTGGAACCGTAAAGCCGCGCCAAGTCGCTCCCCAGAAAGATGCGTGGTGGAGTCCCTGAAGAAAGATATGAAGGTGGAAGAAGTACGCAGCCAACAATAGGAGAACCGCCAGAAAAGACGACGACGCCCAAATGACGAACACCGCACCGCGCCGTATCGGGGCGACATACAGCATGAAGCCCAGAGCGACGAGTGCCACAATGATCATGGAGAACTCCGAGCCGACCGCGATCGCCAGGGCGACCCCTAGCAAAACAATGCGACGCCAGTTCCACAGAACTACTTCACGCGGGGCATAGAGAGTGTGGGCTACGGCGATGGCGGTAAAGATGGCGCCGAAAGATCCCCAAGCCGCGAAGATGTCAGGGTCCGTGTGCCAAAGAGCGGCGGCCTGGATCATTGCAGGCGAGAAGCAGTAAAGCGTGAGCGCGAGGAATCCTCCGGTATTCCCGCACAAACGACGCGCTACATACCAGAGAGATGCACCGAGAAAGATTCCACAGGCGAGGAATGGGATATGCATCAGCCAGCGCCAGTAAGGAGAGAATCCAGCATCGAGTTGGCCCTGCGGTAGAACCAGCAGAAGAACGGCGGTCACGAGCGGGAGGAGCGGGGAGCGTTCAGTGTCAAAGCCGTCGGCATCTCGAGAAATTTCCGGAGGCAAAGTTCCCGGAGCATCAGGATAAGGCGCACCAGCAATCACGCCACCCTGAATCTGCCGCCATCCCGCGGCGAGCAGGGCCTGTTCGGCTTCGCTGGGGTCGAAGACGCGAAGATCCGAGCGAACCAACCAAACCGCCTGGGCGAGAAAGATGAGGAGCAAACCTCCCGCCAGAAACTGCGCCCAGCCAAAGCGCTCGCGCGTGAAAAAACGGCTCATAAGCGGACCGAGTGTTTTACCATGAGCGAGCCGGTTTAAGGAAACCTGTGACGCAATGGAAAACGGAACACATATTCCGCATGAGGAAAACCCAGTAGCCGCGGAGGCGTCGGCGGGATTGCCGGGTGAGCCGCCGAATCTTGCAGCCGCTGTGCAGCCTTCTTATGTCCGGACGGTTTTTCTTGGTCCGGAAGGCTTACGGCCCGGGTGGGGATTTGCCTTTTACGTGGCGATGTTTTATGTGCTGCAGTTTGTCATTACTCGCTGGGTGGGATCGTTGGATTTGGGCGCGAATGGGCTGTGGTCGATGATGCTGGCCGAGTTTGGACTTTTTGTAGCTGCGGCCGTGCCGTCGTTGATTCTGGCGCGAGTGGAGAGGCGGCCGTGGCGAAGTTACGGCTTGCCTGGGCGTAAAGCGTTCGGAAAGTTATTTTGGATTGGCGCGCTTTGGGGGTTTGCGAGCGTGTCGCTTCTGCTTGTGGCCATGTACGATCTGCGGCTGTTCAGCTTCGGACATCTGGCAATTCATGGCGCGCGTATCGTGAGATTCGCGCTCTTTTGGGCTCTGTTTTTCCTGCTGGTGGGATTTTTCGAAGAGTTCCTGCTACGCGGCTATTCGCAATTTACGCTGACTCGGGCAACTGGCTTTTGGCCAGCGGCGATTTTTCTTTCCTGCATTTTTGGATTGATCCACTCGCAAAATGCCGGGGAACAATGGCCGGGATTGCTGGCAGCGGCTGCGATTGGATTTTTTTTCTGCCTTACTCTGCAGCGGACAGGAACCCTATGGTTTGCCATCGGCTTTCATGCGGCGTGGGATTGGGGAGAAACGTTTTTGTATTCGGTTCCGGATAGCGGCACGGTATTCCCGGGGCATTTGCTGAAGACGTCATTTCACGGCCCGCGCTGGCTCACGGGAGGGATCGTCGGCCCCGAGGGCAGCGTGCTTTGTTTTGTGGTGATTGGCGTCGTGTGGATGGTTTTTGCCCGAGTTTATCCGGATGTGAAATATGCGACCGATCTAGGTCACCCATCTCTTAAAGTTGACTGAGGATAGGAAATCCAGGATGAGAATAGGAATTGGGGTATTACTTCTTTGGTTGTCGGTTGCACGCTCGCCGCTTCTCGCGCAAACGGAAGCACGGCCGCGCGTTCGTGATGTTGGAATTGAGATCGGAGTATTGTCTCCGGGCCCGCTGAACGCGATTACCGATGTTGCCGGGGTCAAGGTTGGGCAGACGACGATCATTCGTGGTGACAACATTCGCACTGGAGTAACGGCAATCCTGCCGCACGGTGGAAATCTTTATCAGGAGCGGGTTCCAGCTGCGATTTTCCTGGGCAATGCCTATGGAAAGCTGACCGGCTCGACCCAGGTGAATGAAATGGGCGAGATTGAAACGCCGATTTTACTCACCGGTACAGATTCAGTTTTCAAGGCCTCGGATGCGCTGATTACATACGTCTTCCATCTGCCGGGAAATGAAAATGTGCTGTCGGTAAATCCGGTGGTGGGCGAGACCAACGACGGCTATCTAAGCGATATTCGTTCGCGGCCGATTTCGGCGGACGACGTATTCTCAGCAATCAACAATGCCAAAGATGGCCCGGTCGAAGAAGGCGTGGTTGGTGCGGGAACGGGTACGATTGCGTTTTCGTGGAAGGGAGGAATTGGCACTTCGTCGCGGCGTCTTCCCGCTTCGCTCGGAGGGTATACGGTCGGCGTGCTGGTGCAAACAAATTTTGGCGGAAACCTGATCATCGCGGGAGTGCCGATTGGGAAAGAATTGGGAAAGACCTACCCGACGATCGCCTCGGTTGACGAGTTATCAAAGCAGAAGCTGCCGACACCCGACGGCTCTTGCATGATGATCGTGGCTACCGATGCGCCGATCGATCATCGCAACCTTTTGCGACTGGCGGCGCGAGCCATGCTGGGATTGGCGCGGACGGGATCGAGCGAAACCAACGGCAGCGGAGATTACGTGATCGCTTTCTCGAGTTCTCCAGATGTACGCATCGATCCGAAAGCACCGTTGTATCGGCCGAAAGAGTTGCTGAGCAATGAAAGCATGTCCCCATTGTTCGAAGCTGTGATTGAGGCGACCGAAGAGGCGATCGATAACTCGATGTTCCGGGCGCACGATGTGACCGGAAATGGCCACAGTATCAAGGCGCTTCCACTCGCGCAGGTGATCGATTTGTTAAGAGCACACGGCGCGATTGCGACAAAATAGTGCAAAGACCTGGCTGGCGCTTTCCGAAGCTAAACGGTTTGATTGGTAGAGGAAGAAATTTTTGCGGCGAGCACTTCTTTCGCCGCCTCCTGTCCTGAGCGGATGCAATCCGGGACGCCGATGCCGCGGTAGCCATTGCCCGCCAGCGCGAGGTCGGGAAGTTGCGCGCGCAGCCGCGCAGTCCGCTCCAGGCGATCGAGATGTCCCACTCCATACTGCGCCATGGCGGCTTTCCATTTGTAGACGCGGGCGAATAGCGGCTCGGCACGCAAGCCTAGAATCTGCTGCAATTCGTTGCGCACGATGGCAATGATGGCGTCGCCGGAAAGCCGCCAGACATTTTCCGCGTTCGATCCCGCAAAGAAGCAGCGCAGAAGGGCGCGATCTTCCGGAGCGCGGTGGGGAAATTTGTTGTGGACAAAAGTTGCGGCCAGCAATTGCTTGCCTTCGCTGCGCGGAACGAGAAATCCAAAGCCGGGCGGAAGCGACTGGCGAACCCGCCGGTCATAACCCAGCGCGACAGTGATCGAAGAGCTGTAACCAACTGCCGCAAGCTCAGCGGACAATTCGGGGCTGCAGTTCGAGAGAACCTGCACCGCGGCATTCGTCGGCAAAGCCAGGATGACAGCGTCGAAGCGATTCGATTGTGCACCGCCCTTGACGTTCCACGCACCGGCTTCCAGTTGAATCGACTGCACGGCGGCGTTGGTAAGCAACGAAGGCTGGTTGAGACGCGGAACGAGAGTTTCAACCAGCTGCTGCATACCGTTTTTCAGCGAAGTGAAAAGCGGGGGCGCGGGCTTGTTCGCCACGGCGCGCATTTTCTTGCGAGCGGCGAGCATCGCGCGGCCCAGGCTGCCATGATTGCGCTCCATCTCGGCGAAGCGGGGCAGAACGGCGCGCACGCTGAGGTTGGCGGCTTCGCCTCCGTAGACGCCGGAAAGCAGCGGGTCGGCAAGCCGGTCGACCATTTCGGCGCCGTAATGGCGATCAACCATCGAGGCCACGCTTTCGTCGCCATTGGCAGTGTGTGGCGGATGGAGAAGCTCACGCGCCATGCGCAGCTTCGTGCCCCAGGAAAAAAGCGGGGAAAAGCCGGTGGGCAGAATTTTGGTGGGGACCATGAACATCAACCCGTCGGGCATGGGAATCAACCGGCCGCGAACCAGAATATAAGTCTTGCGATCGGCATCATTCGAACAGATCAGCTGATCGGCAAGGCCGAGCGCGC
>JASHTD010000454.1 GCA_030040725.1 Candidatus Sulfotelmatobacter sp.
CGACTGGAAGCAGGATCGCAGATGAGGGGAGGTATTGTCAATGGAAGTCTTAACCCTTGCAAAACTCGTGAACGGATATTGGGCGCATTGTGAAAAGGACGAAAGCTGGCACGGTTCTTTTGAGAAATTCATTAGGCCAAGACACATAAAGATTCATCCGGCGACCTTCTTTAATCTGCTGAGCGCATCACCCTATCTGAAAATGGATGATACTGGAGGGGCGGTTTTTCTGTTCGGGACGCCGGTACATTTTGATACGAGTATGGATGCGAACGCGGTGGAGTTTGTCAAATGAACAAGGTGGTCGTCAAGTTCAAAGACGGTCGCGCCTCTGTTACTCTGTTGAACGTAAGGCAGGTTAACTCCATCCTTGGGCGAACACTCTTGTTTCAGGGCGCAGGCAGGCCCATCCCCTTTACTCATTCAGAGATTGATGAGATAAGATGGTCATTCGATAAAGAACCAGCGCGCTTAAAGCCGTTGGTAATCGAAACCTAGGGAGAAAAGAAATGGCAAAGGGTGTTAACTTTGAGCGCAGGATTATGGCCGTAAAGGAACTCGCTGATTATCTAGGCACACATCCATCGACTGTTTATCGATTGTTGAAGAACGATCCGACTTTCCCAGCTTATAAATTGGGTTCCGATTGGCGGTTTAATATCGAGGACATAGACAAGTGGCGGGCGAACGCTTCAGCTTCGCGAGCGCAGATGGCCACAAAATAAAGAGGGTCTGATGCTTTGGCGTTCGGCGTGGCTGGCCGTCTTTTCCCTGTTATTTGCATCTCCGGTTTTTGCTCAAGCCTTCGGTGACAATGGAGGGGCTTTCTCATCTTCATGCGTAATCGTAACGACTTGCACAACACCAACACCAACTTCGTCTCCTACATCGACACCCACTGGTACTCCATCACCAACGCCCACACCTACTGCATCCCCTACCTCAACGCCGACGTCCACTCCAACTCCGACTCCCAGCCCTACCCCGACTCCTACTCCATCTGCGACACCCACGCCTACTCCGACACCGACACCGACTCCTAGTCCAACACCCACACCCATTCCCACTCCGACGCCGACGCCAACGCCGACGCCAACCCCTACACCGACACCTACGCCTATACCCACGCCGTCCCCAACTCCAACGTTGGCGGCTAATTTCGTAGACGCGAATTCGGATAATCTGTCAGGAACGCCAACGGTTCATAGTTGCAGCACTTCGCAACCCGATGGTTTGCCGGATTGGCATTTCAAGCTGATGGGTCTTTCTGAGTCGAATGCGAACGTAGCGGGAATCACGGTCGCAGAGACAGGGCCGATTACGAGCGGTAACTGGGTATGGCCCTGCACGAATGGGGCAACTCAAAATATCGTGCAGCCCACGATGAATTCGGACGGCAGCGTTGATATCAGCTTCAACGATCCGGCAGGCTCAAATAACTTTGTAATTACCGTGAGCTATATGGATGGAACGAACCAGCAGGTAAATATTTCTTCGCCTGTGGTCTTTCCTGTTATAGTGCAGCAGTCTACGCCCTATGGGGGGCTTGGAAACGCTAGCGGTGACGCGACAACCAGTTTTACAAAGCCGGTTGAAGGCGGCGTTGCGGCTTTAGGGCACCTAATTATCTGCGGTACGAAGAACGCCGCTGGGGGCGGCGCGGGCGGCTTAATGACCGTGACTGACGACCACAACGACACCTATACAGCCTGCTCGAATTTAGCCACGGGGGTTTCGGGTGGCGGCGGCTATATTTACGAAACACTAGCGACCCCTGGCGTCGTGACCGTTACGACGGGCGGTGGAAGCTCAACAACCTTCACGGACATCAGTTGTATCGAGGTTCTGAACACCGCACCGTTGTTCGATAATTGTGCGGGCAGCACTTACACGAGTGCGAGCGGGATTGCGTTTCCCTCAATCACGGGAACGGCGACTTCAGCGCAACCGGACCTGTTGGTCGCTTTCGGCCAGATGGACGGCACTTCCGCTATCGGCGCATCGACACTTACGGATAACGGCGTGGCAGCCCCTAATCCATTGGATTATTTGACAGGCTCGACCACAGCAGACGGTGGCACGGCTTGGACAACGACGACGGCGGTTGTTTATGACGGCGGTCCTTTTGTGCTTTCCAAGTCTCTCACGCCTGCGACTTATCAGTCAGGTTACATTGCTCTGTTGCCGGTATGGCCGACGCCGGACACTTTAGTTGCGGGATTGCGGAGCAAGGCGATTGTGGCAGGGAAGCCTCTAAGTTCTTATCGTGGTTTTGATCACAACCCCCCGCTGCTGCCACTGGATTATTACAACCACAGCCATCCGGTGCGTCCGTTCTTTGGGTTGCGGCATCGCTTTAGGATGGGTGGTCCTCACTAGATGCTTCTTGACTTTACGAAACTGCCGCGCCTCTTCGAGACGTGCTATAAGGTGCAGGCCCGCTTCCGGCCTGATACTTTCGTTCCCTTCGTCGTAAACAGCGCGCAGCTTGAATTCCTCGATATCTGTCGGCAGATACAGGAGCAGCGTCAGCTTCTTCGAATCGTAGCCATCAAGCCGCGTCGCGTTGGTCTGTCTCGTGTCGTTTCGGGCGTCGGCGTGTCAATGATGTACTGCTATCCGAGTATGGTTGGCCGAATCATGGCGCATCTTGGAGACACACTGGAGGCGGTGTTTAAGTCGGTCGCGCTAATGACTCAGGGCCTTGGTCAGCCTTGGCACTACGATGTCGCGGCCAACTGGATTACCTTGGGGTTTGGCAAGGACGCTTCGGTAATGAACGGCTCGAAGGCTCTGGCTTCGGGCGAGGGCCGTGGTGACGCGGCGCTATTCATGCAGCTAACCGAAGCCGCCTATTACCCGATTAAGAGTCCGTTTACCGCCATGTTGCCGCTAGTGCCCAAGTCGCGCGAGTCTTTTATTGCGATTGAGAGCACGCCGACACCGGAGCAGAGTGGCGTGGCCTTCAGGGAAATGTGGGAAAACGCCCGCTGGGTCCACGAGCATCGGCGCGATGCGGAGTTTGTCCGGTACTTCTGTTCTTGGATGCAAGACCCCTACGCTGTTGCTGATAAGGAAACCACTACGCTCGTAAAGAAAGACGCGCCCATAGACGAAGATGAGCGCATTCTATTACGGGCGAACGTGGACATTCGGCGAATCGCTTGGCGGCGCAGAGAGATTCGTTCGAACTACCGTGGTCGGAAAGAACTCTTTGAAATGGAGAACCCAACCGACCCTAGTTCCTG
>JASHTD010000455.1 GCA_030040725.1 Candidatus Sulfotelmatobacter sp.
AGCTTTTCGTGAGCGAAAGCACGGTGAAGACCCATTCCAGCCGTGTTTTCGACAAACTCGGGGCCAGACGAAGGACGCAAGCGGTGCAACTCGGCAAGGAATTCGGCCTTCTTCCCTGATTTACTCGCGCAAAGCATGGCTGGCACCAAGAACTACTCCCCCAAACGAATGATTTTTCTTTCCTCCCCGAGAAATCACTCGAAAGGATGACGACAGAAACCGCGCCCGATGCGGTATGTTGACGCTGAAAAGGAGCGAATATGAAGTCCATGAATTGGATGAAGGTTTTTGCGGTGGGTGCTCTGTCGATTGGCTTGCTTTCGAGCACTGCGGCAATTCAAGTAATGGCCCAGGAACTTCCCAAGGTCTACGACGCCTCCATGCCACGTGAGCAGCAAATCACACTAGCCGAGAGTGCGGCCCCGGCCGAGGTATCGAGTAAGGCCACAATTTATGTTCTGGGCCCCAAAGGCTACGAGAAAGCGCGCGAAGGCACCAACGGCTTCAGCTGCTTTGTTGGACGGCATTTCGTAAAGCCCACAGAAACGACGATTGAGCCGCAGTGCTTCGACGCAGAGGGCAGCCACACTCTCTTGCCTATCTACCTGCACGGTGAAGAGCTGCGCACAAGCGGCACGTCGGAAGCCGAGATCAAAGCAGACGTTGTCAGTGGATATAAGGAAGGCCGCTACAAATACCCCAGCAGGCCGGGATTCCTCTACATGATGTCGAGCCAGAACCGCCTGAGCGCCATCTCTGACCACGGCACTGGCATTTTTCCTCCGCACCTGATGTTTTATGCGCCGAACATGACGACGCAAGACATCGGGCTCGACACCCAATCACTGGCGAAGCTGGATTATCTGGGGATGACGCACCCCGGAGCGGGGGATAATCTTATCGTGGTAATCCCAATGGCATCGACGTCGCCCGCTAGCCAGGCTGCTCGCTGAGACCGTATGAGCAAGGGGCCGACTTCGTACGTGGAAAAGGTCAATATCGGATAAAAGGCGGTAGTGGCTCAGTTTGAATTTCGGATGGCACTTTTGCTCGTGGCGTACATCCTGAGCACAGCCGTTCTTCAGGCGGAGCGAAGGATCTTCCGCTGCGACGCCGTGTGCCACGGGAGATCCCTCGGCCCGCTGGTAAGAACGCGGGCGCTTCGGGATGACGCCTTGTGCGACTCAAAATTCAAACTGAGCCACCACCTAAAAGGCATTACGAGAATATGAGAAAGATCGTAGTCACCTTCGGGCTGATTTCCGGCGCTATCTCCTCACTAATGATGATCGTGCTGGTGACGTTCGGGGACAGGATTGGCTTCGACCGGGGCGCGATCATCGGCAACACGTCCATCGTGCTCTCGTTCCTGATGGTGTTTTTCGGCATCCGAACCTACCGCGACAACATCGGCAATGGCCAGATTACCTTCTTGAAGGCTTTTGCCGTCGGCCTCTCCATTACTGTGATCTCCTGCATCTTCTATGTCGTAACGTGGGAAGTCATCTATTACAACTTCATCCCTGGTTTCTGGGACGCATACGGCGCTCACTTGGTTCAGAAGCTCATGGCCTCGGGCGCGAGCCCGGCAGCTATCCAGGCAAAACTTGAGCAGGTGAGAAAGTACAAAGAGCTGTACAAGAACCCACTCTTCAATGCAGCGCTGACGTTCATTGACCCCTTTCCGATCGGGCTCGTTATCACGCTGATCTCCGCGTTGGTCCTGAGGCGAAAGCCGCGATCGCTACCAGAACAATCACCTTTACGGGCATCTTGAAGCCGTTCGGCCGCTTCGCCCCGGCGGCCGTCATTGGCATTCATACCCAAGCGATCTGATCATTTGCCGGACCTGTTCTCTTACCTTTCGCATCACGACATTTGCACCATGCCAGAGGATCGAGTTCACTACTAGCGGATATCTTCCGTGAGTCGGCAAACAGAAAGTTATGGGCGTTCACTTTGCCCAAACGCGCTAAGTTAACGCTACATCTGCAGCGCTGAAAGAACTGCGCCACCCAAAACTCTGGACCGATTCCTGCCGATTGCACTGCTTAATGGCTACGTCATTTGCCCCCTGCGGATGGAAGCGTTTCCAGTTTTTCAAATACCTTTACGATTTGAATTTCGTTGCCGAGGCGCGCCCAACAGCGAAGCATTTCAGGATCTTCGTAAGCGGCCAGCCGCGCCGCTTCCGAATTCCAGTAGCGAAGCAGGACATAGGATCCGCTGCTGCGGTAGAGAAGATCGCGGCCATAATTCTTCCGCGCGACGATGCTCGAGATTTCATGGATGGTGGAGATCGCCGCGGCCTCCATGCCGGGCACGGGATCCCAGATTGCCACGGATAAGAACTCCTGCGACATATCTGGCGATTATAGCTTTTAGCGGCGGACAGCGCGCGTGCGCCGGGGTGGGGCGACGGCGCCGGCTTCTTCCGGAGTGACCGTGTGCAGGCGCATGAAATTGGTGGAACCGGAAGCCTGGCGCGTGCCGGCGACCACGCCCAGCACATCGCCGCTCTTGAGCAGGCGACGGCTGAGCAGTTCGTGCTCGGCCACATCGACCATGCTGTCGCTCGAAAGTTTCGGCTCACACTTCATCGGATGAACGCCCCAGTACATGTGGGTGCGTTGAGCGACGGTCATGTTGGGAGTGAAGGCGTAGATGGCGGCCTTGGGGCGGTATTTGGAAATCATGCGGGCAGTGTTGCCGCTCTCGGTGAAAACGGCGATGGCTCCCATGGGCAAATCTTCGGCAGCGTGGGCGATGGATTCGCAGATGGTCTCGGCGATAGAAAGACTCTGCAGGTCGCGGCGGCGACGCGGAGGGATAAATTCTTCCATCTGGCTTTCGGCTTCGAGGACAATGCGAGACATCATGGAGACGGCCTCGCGCGGATAGTTGCCGCTGGCCGATTCGGCGGAAAGCATGACAGCATCAGTCCCGTCGAAAATGGCGTTGGCCACGTCGCTAACTTCTGCGCGCGTGGGGCGCGGGTTCTCGATCATGGATTCGAGCATTTGCGTGGCGGTGATAACGGGCTTTCGCCAGACGGCGCAGCGGCGGATGACGTGTTTCTGGATGGCAGGGATTTTTTCCGGCGGCATTTCGACGCCGAGATCGCCGCGCGCAACCATGACGCCGTCAACTGCTTCGAGAATTTCTTCGAGGTGGTCAATGGCCTGCGGCTTCTCGAGCTTGGCGATCAGAGGAGTATCTGCGCCGTGGCTGCGAACAATTTCGCGGGCCAGGTTCACGTCGGCAGCGGAGCGGACGAAGGAAAGAGCGACGGCATCGACGCCGTGGCTAAGGCCAAATTCAAGATCTTTGAGATCCTTCTCGGTCACGGCGGGGATGGACAGAGCGGTACCGGGGAGATTGATGCCCTGGTGCTCACCGAGCGAGCCGCCGTTGAGCACTTCGCAGACAACATCTTTATATTTGCCATTGCCTTCTTTACCCAGGCCGCGGATGGCGCAGACACGCAGTTCGATCAGGCCATCGCGCAGGAGAATGCGCGCACCCACCGAGACTTCGCGGGCGAGACCTGGAAATGTAGTTGCGAGGCGAGTGGCGGTTCCGGCAATGTCGCGCGGGGTGATGACGACGGTGGAACCGGATCTCAGAAGGACAGGTTCGTGGCGCTCCAGGCGTCCGGTGCGGATTTTGGGCCCTTGCAGATCCTGCAAGATGCAGATGGTGCGGTTTTCTTTCCCAGCGGCGGCGCGCAGGCGCTGGATATTGCGGGCGTGCTCGTCGTGGGTGCCGTGGGAAAAGTTGAGGCGGGCGACATCCATGCCGAGGCGCATCAGGTCGCGCATGGCGGCTTCGGATTGGCAGGCGGGACCGATGGTGCAGATAATTTTGGCGCGGCGCACGCAGTGGTTCGAAGCGGCGGAAGGTTGCTTCGTGCTCTGCTCGGCGAGAGCCAGATTTGTAGGGCGCGGCTTGTTGGTTTTTATTCGAGTCAATTGCGGGCGCCTTGCGGCGGGGAATAGCTATTGTACCTGCTCGGGCTTCATTTCACTCGAAGGTCGGAAGGGGAATAGAGATCCTGCCGCCGGGAATTGATTTTTTGATGGCAGGATCGGTTAGCTGGCGGAAGTCCTGGAGACACTGAGGGCCGTGAGTTCTTTTCCCAGCATGGCGCGGGGGAAGATCATGGCATTGAATTCGGCGCCGACCAGGACGACGAGCGAGATCATATACATCCAGACGAGCAGAGCGATGGCGGCGCCGAGCGAGCCGTAAATGATGCTGTAATCGGCGTAGTGGCGAAGATACCAGCCGAAAAGCAAAGTCGCGGAAAACCACATACCGGTGGCGATGCTCGCGCCGGGAATCACGCTATGCCAGGGCTGGGTGCGCGGCACGGCGTTGTGGTAGATGAGCGAAATGACGACGATGCTGGTGAGGATGGCAATGACCCAGCGGATGACCGCCCACAGCATCAGGATGTAGGGGCTGAATTCGCGGGCGGTGTAAAAGAGGATGTCGGCTTCGATTTTGCTGCCGAAGGCGACGAGCAGAGTAGCGAACGTCATGGGCAAGAGGGCAAAAATTACGAGGCCGAAGGCGATCATGCGTTCTTTGATGAGGCCCCAGATTTTGGGCAGCTCATAGCTGCGGCGGAACCCCTCCATCCAGGAAACCATGACGCCGGATGCAGTCCAGAGGGTGATGAGGCAGGCGATAACCAGCATTCCAAAGGGACGCTGCACCGCGCTGCGAAGAAAAGCCAGGGCCGTATTCGCGCCGGTGGGAAGAATGCGCGACAGAGCATAGGTAATTTCGCGCATGAAGGGCGCACCTTTGCTCCAGGTGGCAAGCACGGAGCCGACGATCAGGAGCGCAGGGAAAAAAGTGAGAATGGAAGAATAAGCGGAGGCTTTGGCGATAGAAAAGGCATCGTGCTGGAAGGCACGCCAGACCGCCAGGCGCAGAAGGCGCAGAAAACGCAGCATCGCTCGCTTCAGCTTAGGCTTGCGAGGTGCGGGTTGCAACGAGGGAACCGGACGGGGTTCCTCGATTGTTAATTGGTGCGCGTTGGCGGACATTCAGATTAGTAAGTTGTATTCGGCGAAAAGGATGCGCCTGACGCGGCGATTCTACGCCTACTTTACAATTTTCGACACAACCCTTTAAGGACTATTGCCTAGAGCGAATTCCCTATGGGAGATTTCCCAGTCGCCTGGGACCCGAGAAGCGGATAGGGATCCTTCGACTGCGTAAATGGATTCGCGAAGCGAATCCATTTACTCCGCTCAGGATGACAATTCGCGAAACTCCGCTCAGGATGACAATTCGCGAACTACTTTACTTTGCTCAGGATGACAAATGAAACAGTTCGGGGGCGAAGTAATTCGCCCCCGAAAGATTAACGCGAGTTGGGTTATTCCGCAGCCAATTCTTCGGTTTCGCCCTCGTGACGCATCATTTCGAGAGCGCGCTCGGCTTCTTCATAGGCTGCCGAAACTTCCGCCTGTACTTTCGCCGCGGCCTCTTCCATTTCTGGTGAGAGGCGCACGTTGCGGTAGTATTCCATGCCGGTTCCGGCAGGGATCAGGCGGCCGACGATGACGTTCTCTTTCAGACCGCGCAGGTGATCGACCGCGCCTTGGATTGAGGCTTCGGTGAGCACGCGCGTGGTTTCCTGGAACGACGCGGCGGAGATGAATGAA
>JASHTD010000353.1 GCA_030040725.1 Candidatus Sulfotelmatobacter sp.
TACAGCGGCGAAGAAGGGGTCGCGGTTGGAATCTGCGAAGCGCTGCGCATCGATGACTACATCACCAGCACGCATCGCGGGCACGGACATTGCCTTGCCAAAGGTGCATCGCCCGATCGCATGTTTGCCGAGTTGCTGGGCAAAGAAGCAGGCTATTGCCGAGGCAAAGGGGGCTCGATGCACATTGCCGACCCTGCCACCGGGAACCTCGGTGCGAATGCGATCGTAGGCGGAAGCGTCGGAATCGCAACCGGCGCGGCTTTTGCGGCAAAGAATCTCGGCAACGATCGCGTCACAGTCTGTTTTTTCGGTGAGGGCGCTCTAGGACAGGGATCACTGTATGAAGTGATGAACCTGGCGCAACTGTGGAAGCTGCCGGTGATATACGTCTGCGAAAACAACCAGTACAACGAATACACGCATTTCCGGGAAACGACTGCCGGAACGATTCTCGGCCGCGCCCACGCATTCGGCATTGAAACCGACATGGTTGACGGGCAGGATGTGCGAGCCGTAAATAAAATCGCTGGTGGTCTCATCAAGCGTGCGCGCTCCGGCGAGGGCCCAGCCTTCCTGCAGTGCGACACGTATCGCTACAGCGGCCATCACATCGGCGATATCAACCGCGAATACTATCGCTCGAAGCAGGAAGAGCAGATCTGGAAGTCCGATCGCGACCCGATCAAAGTGCTGGGATCATGGTTGATCGAGCAACGGCATTCCGACGCAGTATCTTTAGAACAAATTTGGAGCCAGGTTCGCGAAGAGATGGAATCAGCCGTAAAGTTCGCCATTGACGCGCCTTATCCGAGTGTCGAGGAAGTGGATCAACACGTTTATGCCTGAGCGCGAACTCACATTTGCGCAAGCCGTGCGCGAAGCGCTCGCCGAAGAAATGCGCCGCGATTCCCGCGTCTGCATTCTTGGCGAAGACGTGGCAGAAGCCGGCACGCCATTCAAGGTTCTGTCTGGATTAGTTGAAGAATTCGGCGCCAAGCGCGTCGTCGATACGCCGATCTCGGAAGCTGGATTCACCGGCGTTGCGGTGGGCGCAGCGATGACTGGAATGCACCCGGTCGTCGACATCATGTTCGGCGACTTCATCACTTTGACTATGGATCAGATGGTCAACCAGGCTGCGAAAGTGCATTACATGTCCGGCGGGCACTGGAAGGTTCCCATGGTGATGCGCACGACATTAGGCGCAACCCGGCGTTCCGCGGCGCAGCATTCGCAGTCGCTGCATGCGTGGTTCAGCCATGTGCCGGGACTGAAAGTTGTGTTGCCGTCCACGCCGTACGATGCAAAAGGTCTTCTCAAATCGGCGATCCGCGATGAGAATCCGGTTGTTTTCTTCGAGGATAAAATGATGTACAAGCTCAAAGGTCCGGTGCCGGAAGACGATTACACGATTCCTCTTGGAGTCGCCGACGTGAAGCGTCAAGGCGATGACATTACGCTTGTTGCCACTAGCAGTATGGTCCAGGTAGCACTGGGTGCGGCTGAGATGCTGGGAAAAAAAGGTATCAGCGCGGAAGTCGTCGATCCGCGAACCACGTGGCCGCTCGACGAAAAAACCTTGATTGATTCGGCGAAGAAAACTTCGCGGGTGATCGTGCTCGACGAAGGTTATGGCCGCTACGGTGTTACATCCGAACTCGCCGCCGTGATCGCCGAAGGCGCGTTTTACGATCTGGATGCGCCGGTGAAACGCATGGGCGCAATGCACGTCCCGATTCCGTTTTCTCCGCCGCTCGAAGACGCGACCGTGCCCACAGAGGACAGCGTAGCGCGAGCGGCACTTTCCATGTGCAAGCCGTCATAGGAGTTCTTTATGGCCCTCAAAACTCACGGAACCATGGCCGTCGATTGGGAAAACCGAATTGACTTCGACCGCCTGCGCCGCGAACGTCTACAAAAAGCGAAAGATTTACTCAGAAAATCAGAGATGGGCGCGCTGCTGTGTTTTGACATGAACAATGTGCGCTACATCACGGCGACGCACATCGGCACCTGGGCGCAGGACAAAGCGAACCGCTTCACACTGCTGCCGCAGAACGACGAACCCATCCTCTGGGATTTCGGCTCCGCGGCTAAACACCATCAACTAAACTGCCCCTGGCTGGGCGAGCGCTCGCGGCCCGGGATTTCCATGCTGCGCGGCGCGATGACACCGGAGATGGGTCGGGCCGAAGATGTGGCGAAGAAAATCCGCATCGAACTGGAAATGCGCGGCCTGCACAAAGAGCCGCTGGGTATCGACATCATCGAGCTTCCAGTCCTGTTTGCATTGCAGAAAGAAGGCATCAAAGTCGTCGATGGCCAAGGCCTCATGTCGGAAGCGCGGGTGATCAAAACGCAGGATGAGATCTCGCTGCTCAACACTTCGGCAATGATGGTCGACGCTGCCTACGACGAACTCTATCGCGCCATGAAGCCCGGCCTGCGCGAGAACGAAGCTGTCGGCCTTGTCAGCAAAGTTCTCTACGATCTCGGCTCAGAATATGTGGAAGCGGTGAATGCCATCTCCGGCGAGCGCTGCAATCCGCATCCGCACGTTTTTTCCGATCGCGTCTTGCGCCCGGGCGATCCCGTGTATTACGACATTCTTCATTCGTACATGGGATACCGCACCTGCTACTACCGCTGCTTCACCGTCGGCTACGCCTCGCACGCCATGGTCGACGCCTACAAGCGCTGCCGTGAATATCTCGACGCGGCGATCGAACTGGTTCGCCCCGGCCGCACGACTGCCGAAATCGCCGCAGTCTGGCCAAAGGCGCAGGAATTCGGCTTCCCCAATGAAGAAGCCTGCTTTGCACTGCAATACGGCCACGGCATAGGACTCGCGATCTGGGAGAAGCCGGTGATCAGCCGATTAGTTTCGTTCGAACATCCAGTCACGATTGAGCCGGGCATGGTTTTCGCGCTCGAAACGTTCTGGCCTTCGACGGATGGCTGGAGCGCGGCTCGCATTGAAGAAGAAATCGTCGTTACGCCGACCGGACATGAAGTGATTACGCGCTTTCCGGCGGAAGAACTGCTGGTTGCGGGTGCGCACTATTTTACGGTGAATGGTCCGCTGCCTACGACAAGAGAATCGGAAGCTCCGCCTAGCGCTCGCGTGCTCGACATGATCGAGGCCAGTGCGAAGACCGAGCGCGTCGGAGTTTCGGACTGAAGGCCATAGCATAGCCTTCCCCCATAAATACTATGGCCTTCAGCGTTGTCATGCCCGCCCTCGAGATGGCGCAGGAAACCGGTAAGCTCATTGCCTGGCGCAAGCAAGAGGGCGACCGCGTCGTTAAAGGCGAGCCGCTGCTCGAAATTGAAACTGACAAAGCCGTGCTCGAAGTGGAAGCTCCGGCAGACGGAATCCTCGCGGGAATTTCGGCGAAAACGGGAACAGATATTCCAGTAGGTCAAATCATCGCCTGGATCGTGGCTCCGGGTGAGAAGCCGCCTGCCTCTGTCGCGTCCGCGGTTTCTGCGCCGGCGGCACGAGCAAAAACTGAATCGCACGTGGCGAGCGCAGAGGAGAAAACTACACATCCCTCCGCCACGCAGAATGCGAGAATTTCTCCTAAGGGCCGCCGCCTGGCAAAGGAACTCGGGGTCGACATTGAGGCCTTGCGCGGCTCCGGGCCCGGCGGAGAAATCCTTGCCTCGGATGTTCAAGCCGCCGCTGTTGGTTCAGCCGCAGGCAGCGTGACTTTCGAGAAACCGGCAGAGAAGCTCGAAGTCCCCGGCACGGTTGGGCGCCTGATGGCCGAGCGCACAACGCAAAGCTGGATCTCAGTTCC
>JASHTD010000456.1 GCA_030040725.1 Candidatus Sulfotelmatobacter sp.
TGACATCACGGGGCGAATTTTCGAAATGCTGGCAACGTATGGTTACGACAAGAATCACCCGGCGGTCAAACGCGCCATTCAATTCGTTCGCGACGAGCAGGAGCCCGATGGCAGCTGGTTCGGCCGCTGGGGCGTGAACTATATCTATGGCACCGCGCTCGTGCTGCGCGGATTAGAAGCGATGGCGATGGATACTCACGAACCCTGCATTCAGCAGGGAGCCGAGTGGCTGCGGATGGTGCAGAATCCCGATGGCGGATGGGGAGAAACCGTCGGCTCTTACGACGATCCCACGTTGCGCGGACAGGGTGATAGCACTCCCTCGCAAACCGCGTGGGCGATTCTCGGTCTGCTTTCGGCCGGGGACACGCGCAGCGACTCGGTCGCGCGCGGTATCGCCTACTTGCTGCGCACGCAAAAGGAAAACGGCTCCTGGGACGAAGCTTTCTTCACCGGCACCGGCTTCCCGCGCGTTTTTTATCTGAAGTATCACCTCTATCGCGAATATTTCCCGCTGCTGGCGCTGACGACCTATGCGAAGGTGATGGAGAAAGAGAGCCGGTAGAGCGAAGTGTTTGCGGAACTAGCTTATTCCTCTCACGTTCAGCCCTTCAGCCCTTGCCAGCTTGGCCTGCCTCTCGTCAAACGTGTAGAATTCCTCGGCTCCAAGCATTACGGCAGAAGCTACGTGCAGAACGTCCAGCGCACGGCATCCAAGGCTCGCGGTCCTGCGAGTGGAGATCAGCGAGGCCCGGTGGAGGATTTCAGCGCTAAAGGACTTGACGGTGAAAACGGAATTGGCGATATCGTTGCGAAAGGCCGCGAGTGAGGTCTTCACGTCGGATTGGTTGAGCCCTCGGCGAAACTGGAGCAGGCAAATGGCATTTTCGAGCTCGAATTCACAGAAGGGCGTGGCTAGCCAGGGCAGTGGCGCGCTCTTGACTAAGGAAAGCGCCTTGCTGGAATTTGAATCCGCGACGTAGAGGGAAAACAGGAAACTCGTATCTGCGTATGCGCTCAAAACCGTTCCCGGTCGCGGGCGATCAGTTCTGCGCCGGACACTTTGAGCTTCCGATTGCCATAGATTTTCCGCAGACGAGCCTCAAAATCCGGAATCTTGATTTTGCGCTCTCTCTTAATCGGCACCAGTGTGGCAATCACTCGCTTCCGTTTGGTGATCTCGATTTCTTCACCCTGTTTGAGCAGGTCTTCGACCTTGCGAAACTGGTATCGAAGGTCGCGGATGGAAGCTTTTTGCATGTGATACATTATAGCATCACATTGCAAGTTAGCGGCTCTGCCGTCAAGACCTGGTCTCGCCACGAGATTGAAATATGCTCCGCTCCGTCGGTTCCGCGCCATCGCCGCACCCATAGCGGCGGCTGCTGCGTAACGGTTAACATTGGAATGAACCATAAGCACACGGTTGTAGCCAGACTTTCAGAAAATCGAGTTATCGGTCATTAAGAGCTAGTCTAACATCTTTCGCCGTTGATTCGCCGTTGCGTACTGTCGGATTGCTCCATCTCGGAGCGATCCGCTGAACGCACTGTGGCTGAGATGGATAAAATGGAATCTTCCAATCGCTAAGACATGCCCACCTTCCTCACAGGCGCCACCGGTTTTCTCGGCCCGCATGTTGCCCGATCTCTCGCCGAGCAGGGAGCCGATCTGCGCGTGCTTGTCCGCCCCACGAGCAACCTGAAAAATCTCGAAGGGCTAAAGGCCGAAACCGCGACCGGTGACCTGCGTGACCCTGCCTCGCTCGAAAAAGCCATGTCCGGGTGCGACACCGTTTTTCACGTTGCTGCTGACTATCGGCTCTGGGTGACCGATCCCAAGGAAATGTACCGCTCGAATGTCGAAGGCACTCGCGCCATCCTCGAAGCCGCGCGCAAGAATGCCGTCAAAAGCGTCGTCTATACTTCGAGCGTTGCGACCATTGGCTTCACGCGAAACGGCCAACCCGCCGACGAGGATTCTCCCGTTTCACTGGCCGATATGATCGGTCACTACAAGCGCTCGAAATTCATGGCCGAGCAAATCGCGCTCGAAGCCGGGCGCAGCGGCGGCATGCGCGTGATTACAGTTAATCCGACAACGCCTGTGGGCGAGCAAGACATCAAACCCACTCCCACCGGCCGCATCGTGGTCGATTTTCTGAAAGGAAAATTTCCCGCGTATGTTGAAACCGGATTGAATCTCGTCGACGTGCGGGAATGCGCTCGTGGCCACGTCGCCGCGCTGGAAAAAGGCAAGTCGGGCGAGCGTTATATTCTTGGGGGTGAAAACCTCACGCTTAAACAGATTCTCGATAAGCTCGGCGCAATCTCCGGCCTGCCTTCACCCACGGTGAAGCTGCCGTATTTTGTCGCGTATCTTGCGGGCGCGGTCGATGAGACTATCAACGGGCGAATTCTCGGCAAAGAGCCGCGCGCCACTATCGAAAGCGTTCGCATGGGCAAGAAAAAAATGTGGGCCAGCTCCGACAAAGCTGAGCGTGAACTGGGATGGAAGATTGTTCCTGCCGACGATGCTCTCCGCCGGGCGGTAGAGTGGTTTAAGGCGAATGGTTATGTCTAGGATTGCCATCATCGCCGCGCTCGAACGCGAAGTGAGCATTTTGATACGCCGATCACGGCGAGTTGAGCACAATCACTCCGGCCGGAGTTTTATATTCTACGAAATCGGCGACAGCATCCTCGTTGCGGGTGGCATCGGCCCCGAAGCTGCGCGGCGGGCCGCTGAAGCTGCCGTCGCGATTTATCATGTTGACCTTTTGCACTCGGTCGGCTTCGCAGGCGCGCTGCAGGCTGGCATGCGCGTTGGCGATATTTTCACCCCGTCGCTGGTTATCGACTGCCGCGACGGCAGCCGAATCAGCATCGAGGGAGGCAAGGGAACCCTCCTTACTTGCACGCACGTCGCGGGTGCGCAACAAAAAGCCAAGCTCGCCCAGGCCTACACAGCGCAGGCCATCGACATGGAAGCCGCCGCCGTCGCCGCCGCTGCCCGCGCCCACGGCATCGCTTTCCACGCAACAAAAGTCATCTCCGACGGGTTTGAATTTGATATGCCCGATCTTTCTCCGTTCATCGACGTTCAGGGCCGTTTTGGCAATGCCAGGTTCGTGTTATATGCAGCGCTTAGGCCATGGCTGTGGCTCCGCATGGCCGAACTGGCTCGCAATAGCGGCAAGGCCGCGAAAGTGCTAGGAGAATATCTGAACGATCCGCGGCATCTGCCCAATACCCCAATCGAAGCGAAAACGATATAAACTTCATCTAACTCTCTGCATGAGTATTGCTGGGCAAGTCGAGCTAGAAAACGCCAAACAATCCATCCCGACAACCATGCTCGCCGCTGTCTATCGTGGGGTCAACGATGTCCGGCTGGAATCCGTTCCCGTGCCCCAAATCGGTCCCGGAGAAATACTCGTTCGCGTTCACACCTGCGGGGTCTGTGGGACCGACCTGAAAAAAATCGCTACCGGCTCGCACGCCGCACCGCGCATCTTCGGCCACGAAACATCGGGCCGGGTCGCGGCCGTTGGGCCCAATGTCAGGAAATTTCGGCGTGGTGACCGTGTTGTTGTTTTTCACCACATCCCTTGCCGCCAGTGCTTTTACTGCCGCCACCAAACCTTCGCCCAGTGCCTCACTTACAAGAAAGTAGGATGCACTGCCGGTTTCGAACCCTCCGGAGGCGGCTTCGCGGAATACGTTCGGGTGATGGATTGGATCGTCGACCGGGGAACTGTCCGCATTCCCGATGACGTCTCATTCGAGCAGGCTTGTTTTGTCGAGCCAGTCAACACGTGCATTAAAGGTGTCGAGGCTTTGCGCCTGAGCCCGGGCGAA
>JASHTD010000457.1 GCA_030040725.1 Candidatus Sulfotelmatobacter sp.
TTCTCCCGGCAAAAAACTCGCGCCTGTTAAGCCGAACGATCAACCTGCAACTTCCGGGCGGCACATGCGCCGCTATCCGCGCTTTGCCCTCGATTCCCGCATCAACGTTCGCATGTTCCATAACGGCGAATTCTCCAACTGCTGGGGACACTCCACAGAACTCGGCCAGGATGGCATCGGCGCCACCCTCACCGGCAAGCTCGAAACCGGCGAGATCGTCTCGCTCGAAATCCCGCTTCCGCTGAGTCCGTATCCTTTGAAAGTGCGCGCCATCGTCCGCTATACCGACGGCCTGCGCTATGGCTTCGAATTTCTCACCCTTACCGTCAATCAGCGCGACACCATCCGCCGCGTCTGCGAAATGCTCGCCAACAAATCGTAAGACGCATCCGTCTGCCTCTGTCGGGAACAAAGAAGCGCACCGAAGTCTTGTCATCCTGAGCGAGCGCGGCCTTTGCGAGCGAAGGATCTGGCGCGCCGCGCTTCATTCGCGTTTTTTGCGAACAAAAAGCGCGTTCGGCGCGCATCCTGTTTGAAAATTTCCACGTTGCAAGATTCTTCTCATTACCTGAGTAACTTTCGAGTTAATCCACATGCGTTCTACCATTTCCTGTCTGAGCTTCAGAGGGGGAGCTTCGGAAAATGAGGGAACGTGTTACTCGCTCGCGCTCGCGGGAGCTTGCGCGCGCCAAGGGTTTGCGCAAAGCGCTCGAGCGTGGCGCGCCACCCTCATTTGTTCCGCCCGAAACTCCCAATCCTGTCGCGCAGCCTTCCCAGCTTTTCTGGCGATGCCCCGAATCGAGCGACCAATCGCACGAAAGCAATCTCGAAACTCGGCGGATCTATCTCGAACAGATTTTCCAGAATTCACCCGACCCGGTCATCATTGTCGATCAGGAATTTCGCGTGGAGTGCGTCAACCCCGCGTTTGAGAGCATGTTCGGCTTCAGTTCCGCCGATGCCCACAATCAATCGATCGACGCGTTGGTTTTTCCATCCGATCGCGCCGCCGAAGCCCAATGGATCGCTCAGTGCCTGCAGCGCGGCGAGCGGTTGACCCTCGAAACCAAGCGCCGCTGCAAGGATGGCAGCCTGCTTGATGTTTCCGTTTCTTCCGCTCCCCTCATCATCGACGGCAAAGTGAAAGCCTTTTACGCCGTCTATCGCGATATTTCGGAGCGCAAGCGCGCCGAAGCCCTCAGTTCTGCTCTCTACCGCATCGCCGAGAAGTCCAGCGCCACGCAGGATCTGCAGCAGTTCTTCGCGGCCGTGCATGCCATCGTCGATGAACTCACTTCCACTCGCAGCTTCTCGATCGCCCTCCACGACCCCGAATCCAACTTGCTCAGCTTCCCCTATTTCGTCGATGAGCAGGAGTCCGCTCCTGCGCCCCGCAAGCTTTCGCGCGGCCTGGTTGAATATGTCCTGCGCACCGGCGACTCTCTGCTCTGCACGCCCGATCTCGCCCGGCAACTGCAAAAGCGCGGCGAAATCGAATGCGACGGAGCCTTTCCCCAGCAGTGGCTCGGCATTCCCCTCAAGGTGAATCAGCGTATTTTCGGCGTGCTGACCCTCAAAAATTACACAGCGAACTTTCGCTTCGGCGAGCGCGATGTCGATGTTCTCACTCTCGTCTCTCAACAATTGGCCGCAGCCATCGACCGCAAACGCAACGAGCAGGCCCTTCGCCGCTCCGAAGTTTCCTACCGCTCCCTGATTCAAACTGCCGTCTACGGAATCTATCGTTCCAGCCTCGATGGCCGCTTTCTCGACGTGAATCCTGCCCTCATCGGCATGCTGGGCTACAACTCCGCTCTTGAAGTCCTTCGCCTCGATCCGCAAAAACAAGTCTTCGCCAATCCCGCTGAATACAACCGCCTGAGCGACGAATTCCGCCGCACTGGCCGCATCGATGGCGTCGAGGTTCGCTGGAAGCGCAATGATGGCGGCCTGATCACCGTCCGCATCAGTGGCCGCGCCGTCGCTGCCGGGGACGAACCCGCCGATGTCGTCGAAGCCATTGCCGAAGACATCACCGCGCGCCGCGTCCTCGAAGATCAGTTCCGTCAGGCACAAAAGATGGAAGCTGTCGGGCGCCTCGCCGGCGGCATCGCCCACGACTTCAACAATCTGCTCATGGTTATCGGCGGCTATACCGAAGTTCTCCTCAACCAGCTCAGTCCCGATCATCCGCTATTTTCCAAAGCCGAAGCCGTTCAGCAGGCCTCCGACCGCGCCACCACGCTCACCCGCCAGCTTCTCGCCTTCAGCCGCAAGCAGCTTCTCGAACTCAAAGTCGTCGACGTCAACGCCATCGTCTCCGACATGCAGCGTCTCCTGCGACCGCTCATCGGCGAAGATATCGAGCTCACCACCCAGCTCGCTCCCTCCATCGGCTGCACTCGCGCCGATGCTGGTCAGCTCGAGCAGGTCATCATGAATCTGGTCGTCAACGCCAAAGACGCTCTGCCCAAGGGCGGCAAAATCTCGCTGCGCACCTCCAGTATTGTCCTCGACGACTCCGACCGCCCCGAGCAGTCCTACATCAAGAACGGCTCATACGTTACGATCTCTGTCAGCGACAACGGCCAGGGCATGGACCGCGAAACCCAGGCCCGCATCTTCGAACCCTTTTTTACCACCAAGGAAAAAGGCAAAGGCACCGGCCTCGGGCTTTCTACCGTCTACGGAATCGTCAAGCAGAGCGGCGGATACGTTTTCGTTCAGAGCGAACTCGGCCGCGGCACCGCCTTCACTATCTATCTTCCCCGCGTCGATGAACCCTGCGACGCTCTCAGTTCCACTGCCGCTTCTCCATCTTCCGCCGGCGGATCGGAAACCATCCTCCTCGTCGAAGACGAAGAATCCGTTCGCCAGTTGGTTCGCGAAACTCTCCAATCCCGCGGCTATCGCGTTCTCGAAGCCTCCAATGGCGAGGGAGCACTCGCCGTCGCCGCCGCCCATAAAGATGCGCTGCACCTCGTCATCTCTGATGTTGTCATGCCCGGCCTCAGCGGCCACGAACTCGCCAAGCGCTTGCTCGATTCCCGTCCCGGCCTGAAGGTTCTTTATTTATCCGGCTACGCCCAGGACGCCTTCCCACCCAACGAATCTCACAAAGCCTTCCTGCAGAAGCCCTTCACCCTGCAAAGTCTCGCCCGCAAAGTCCGTGAAGTTTTAGGCACGGCTTCAACCGCAGCGTCAATGTCATCCTAAGTAGCGTGATCCCACAAGCGCGGCCAGGCTCTTAACGAATACCGAGCATTCCTCTCTTTCTTCGCAAGCCCGCCTTCCCTAGGTCGCCGGCGCGCAGCCCTCTGAAGCGTTTGATGCAGTAAGCTTTCACAGCCTGTCATTCTGAGCGAGCGCAAGCGAACGGCGCGCGCGAATCGAAGAATCCCTACTGCGAAAACTTCCCCGTCGAAATGACTCGCAGCGCCGACCTCAGAAGAGCGACCCACAAGCATTCGCACCGCAACTTGCGCAATTGTGAGGCGAATGCCGCAAGGCCGCGCTCCGAAAGCCATGCCCAGGTGTCCCAAAACGCCCTGAATCTCCACTTCCCTCCCCGTCATCAGTACAATAAGACTCTGGAGGAGAAAATCATGGCTTTTGAACTACCGCCTCTGCCTTATGACTATGCAGCGCTCGAACCCACCATCGATAAGCAGACGATGACTTTGCACCATGACATGCATCACGGTGCCTACGTAAAAAATCTCAATGCCGCAATCGAGAAGCACCCCGAGCTTGGCAAGAAATCTGCCGAAGAGCTCATCCGCGACCTCAACTCCATCCCCGAGGATATCCGCGGCGCCGTCCGCAATAACGGCGGCGGCCACGTCAACCACACCATGTTCTGGAAAATCATGAAGCCCAAAGGCGGCGGCGATCCCACCGGCCCCATCGCCCAGGCGATCAGCAAGACTTTCGGCAACTTCAAGGACTTTCAGGCCAAGTTCAACGACGCTGGCGCCAAGCAGTTCGGCTCAGGATGGGTGTGGCTCGCCGGCAAGCCCGGGGGCGAAATCCACGTCATGTCCACGCCCAACCAGGACAATCCCATCACCCAGGGACACTTCCCGATCTTCGGCAACGACGTTTGGGAGCACGCCTACTACCTGAAATACAATAACCGCCGTCCCGAATATCTCGCCGCCTGGTGGAACGTGGTCAACTGGGACGAAATCAATGCCCGCTATGAAGCCTTCAAAGCCGGCAAGTCCGTCGAAGACATGGCGATGGCGCACCGCTAGTTTGCTTCCTTTTACTCGTAAGGCGGGCACACACGCCCGCCTTTTATTTGCGCTTGCCCGC
This sequence comes from Candidatus Sulfotelmatobacter sp., assembly GCA_030040725.1. Lineage (GTDB taxonomy): Bacteria > Acidobacteriota > Terriglobia > Terriglobales > Acidobacteriaceae > Sulfotelmatobacter. The sequence goes on from JASHTD010000457.1 coordinate 4,318, forward strand.
TTGTCCCGTACCATGCGACAGGGTCCCAAGCGGTTGTCCCACCCTTGTCGCGTTCTTTGCGACGGGGTGGGAGTTCGGTCTCCCAAGTCGCTTGAAACCCCCGTGGCGCACTTCTCATTCTGCATTTCCTGTGTACCCTCTGTGGAGAATCCGCCAGGCCGCCCTCGAGCATTCCCTTCCACAAAAATCTGCAGATACGAATCCGCTCCTGTTGATGAACCTTCGCGCTATATGTTTGAAGATCCTCTCGGTGCGCATTCTGCGGCAAATCTCGCCGGCGCCATTTTCCTCAATTGCACCAAAAATACTGAATTGACCACGTGCCGGTTCCCTCGTACATTCGGTCTCACCCTCAGCGCAAAATTTTCCAGCTGTCCGGCAACGGCATAGCGAACCTAAGAAAAAATAACGTAATAAGAAATAAAGACCGGCACTATGAAAGCAGCAAATCCCTGGATCACTTACCGCACACGCTTCCTCGTCAGAGCCAAACAACTCACTGGCAGCTTCACCTTCACCGACGCTCTCGGGCGCCAGCACTCCGGCCGCAAAGGCGACTACCTCGTCGAGTTTTCCGACGGCGTTCTTCGCATCGCTTCGCGGCAGATCTTCGAAGACATCTACGTGCCCATCATGGCCGACCAATCCCAAACGCAAACCAACTCCGGAGTTTCCGCCGGAATTTCTCCCATCGTTCCAGTTCGCAATCAATCTTTGCCGCCCGCACGTGCCGCCGTCGGCGGAGGAACGTATTAGGCTGCCCGCCCATCCCTCCTTTGGGTTGGATGGCAACTGAAGAACAAGACCCGGCAAGCACGAGACGCCGACATCGCCGTGGAAGAGCGGCGCTTCAGCGCCGCGTAAGTTGTCCAGGTTGGAAACCGGGGCTTTAGCCCCGCTGTTTGATCGATGCTCGATTCGTATCAGGGCATGGCTTTAGCCATGCCGAAAAATCAATGACACAACGTGGCTTTAGCCGCTGTACCAACTACGAGAACCAATTTGTTAACGCACCATGAATTTCAATTGTGGAAAACCAGGCCACCGACCCCGCATCAAGGCCGTCATTGTTGAGGATACAACCTATTGTGTTTCCCTCTTGACAGCTACAATAAGCGGGAGTAACTTGGCAATCCCGTAGTCCTTATTCGGTCTCGCGGGAACGGGACCAGAATAAGGAACAAGGTCAGGAAAAAACTGGCGGGGAGGCTTAGCCAGAGGTGACTGTGGCCTCTTCCGTAAACCACTAATCGGAGTCCGGGATCCCTTGGAAGCCGGATTCCAAAGAGCCAAAGCTGCGGTGACCGTTCCCCGAAACCTCCCCCCGGGGGCGCACGACAACATCAGAAACACCGAACACCCGAACGGCAGATGCCGCGTCTCAATTCGTATCAGGGCAGGACTTTGGCGACGCCGTGAGCAAGAAAGGTTAGAAGGGGCGCGGCTTCAGCCGCGCCGCTGCACTGCGAAGTCGGAATCGGGGCTTTAGCCCCGGCAAAACAGCAGGAGCCCTCGATGGAAGCATTAACCCGTCTCGTTTCGGATTCACTGGCCCGCCACGGCCTCGATCGCCCGGTCGACCCGCGCCGCCTGCAATGGTCCCGCTGGTTCCGTTGCGACTCTCCTCACAGCCTGCTGGTAGTTCCAAGCAAACCAGGCATCTTCGCCCTCGCCGAAGAGATCATGGATCTGACAGTCAGTAAAGCTCATGTGGGGACAGCCGCCCCCGGCTGTCCGACGGAGCGAAGCTCCGTGGCAACCATGAATAACTGTTTGAGTGGCGATTTTTTGACCGCCCCAGCGCTTCAGCGCTGCGAACCGCAGCCCCCCAAAGACGCGGTTTTACCCGCCGAGGGACGCCGCATGCTCGCCGTCGTCCAGTTCTCCGAAGACGACAACATGGCCTTTGTTCTGGATCGCATGTTTACCTATACGAATCCCATGCGCGCGCGCCTCCACGCCGGTAACTGTTTCGTCCGTTTCGTCATCGTCGAAGATCACCATCAGCGCCGCAGCATCTGCGCCGCGCTCAACCAGTGGATGCGTAGCTCCATTGAAAAAGCTACCGGCATCGCTGGCGACTTTTCTTCGTCCCTGGAATTGTCTCTGGAAAACGTGGCGTGGCCTCCCTCGCCCGCGTGTCGGACCTGGGGTGCTAAAGTCGACGCGAAAGAGGGCACCAACGCCGACGCGAAAAGCGATGCGGATCTTGTCGCGGCCGGTTCCGTAACCGAGCCAACCGAGGCGCGCTCCCATCCGCATTCCGGAGCTGGTAGCAATCTGCAATGTCCTCAGCCATTCCCCTCCGGCTTCTAGGAGCTGGATTGGGAGCTGGATGGAAAAGCGGCACTTTAGCACCGCGTCAGATCGATTTTGATTCGTATCAGGGCATCGCTTTAGCCATGCCACAAAGAATTTGGCTTTGATTTGAAAGGGCGCGGCTTTAGCCCCAGCCGCGAAGTGGCGAAAGGATTCAGCCCGCGGCATAAGCCGTGGGTCAGATAGTTAAGAAAGAGGAATCTAGCCCCGAAAGGGTCGAAAGAGCTGCTCTTGCACAATATCTGCATCACCCGATCCCCCGAATCGGCCGATGTTAACTAGAATCTAATTATTAATGGAGAACCCAATGCCGGAGCTCAAAACCACCCCTGCTGAAACCACATCGGTTGCCTCGTCTGCACCAGCGAAGAAAACCGGCCTTTCTTTTCGCCGCTTCTTCACGAAGCCTGGCGTGTCTCCCTACGACGAACTCGAATGGGAACTCCGCACCGCCGCCATTACTGACGCGCACGGCAACGTCATCTTCGAACAGAAAAATGTCGAAGTCCCCAAAGACTGGTCGATGACCGCAACCAACATCGTCGCCTCGAAATACCTCCACGGGAAGATCGACACCCCCGAACGCGAAACCGGAGTTCGCCAGCTCGTTACCCGTGTCGCCGAAACCATCCGCGACTGGGGTATGGCTCAAGGCTATTTCAAAACTCCCGAAGACAGCGCTACCTTCCACGACGAACTCGCCCACATTCTTTTGCGGCAATACGCGGCCTTTAACTCTCCTGTCTGGTTCAACGTCGGCTGCGATCGCATCGAGCCCAACTCCGACGGCCAGAACTGGCACTGGAATCCGCAGACCCAGCAGGTCGAATTCGGCGTCACCGGCTACAGCAAGCCGCAGTGCTCGGCGTGCTTCATCAACTCGGTAAAAGATTCCCTCGATTCCATCCTCACCCTCGCCAAGACCGAAGGCATGCTCTTCAAGTGGGGATCGGGCACCGGCACGAATCTGTCTCCGCTGCGCTCTTCAACCGAAACTCTAAGTGGCGGCGGCACCGCCAGCGGCCCGCTCAGCTTTATGAAAGGATTCGACGCCTTTGCCGGCGTCATTAAGTCGGGAGGAAAGACCCGTCGCGCCGCGAAGATGGTGATTCTCAACGTCGACCACCCCGATATCGTCGACTTTATCGAGTGCAAACAGAAAGAAGAAGCCAAAGCCCACGCGCTCGTCGCCATGGGATACGACGGCTCCCATCCCGACTCCGATGCGTATTCCTCCATCTTCTTCCAGAACGCGAACAACTCCGTCCGCGTCACCGACGACTTCATGTACGCCGTAGTTCGCGACACTGACTTCTCTACCAAGTCGATTCACGATGGCGCCGTCATGAAGACCTACAAAGCCAAAGATCTGCTGCACAAAATTTCCGAAGCCACTTGGCACTGCGGCGATCCCGGCATGCAATACGACACCACCGTCAATCGCTGGCACACCTCCAAGAACACGGCACGCATCAACGCATCGAATCCGTGTAGCGAGTACATGTTCCTCGACGACTCGGCCTGCAACCTTGCCAGTCTGAATCTTCTGAAGTTCGCGCCCAACGGCACCTTTGACGTCGAAGCCTATCGCCACGCCGTCGACATTCTGATCACTGCTCAGGAAATCCTTGTCGACAACGCCGGCTATCCGACCGAAATGATCATGCGAAATTCGCATGACTATCGCCCGCTCGGCTTGGGTTATGCCAATCTCGGTGCGCTGCTCATGGCTGCTGGACTTCCCTACGACTCAGACGCCGGCCGCGACTACGCTGCTTGCGTAACCGCCATCATGTGCGGCGAAGCCTATCTGCAATCTTCCCGCATCGCCGAGCAATGTTCGCCGCTCGCCCCCGCGACCGAAGCCACCAAGAAGGGCCTCGGCGAAACCAATCTTGGCAGCAATGCCATGCCCGGCGGAGCCTGCCCCGGCTGGTACATCAACCGCGAACCATTTCTCGATGTCATCCGCATGCACCGCGCGTCGGTCAACAACATCAACAAATCAAGCGTCCCGAACTCACTTTACGAATCCAGCAAGCAGTGCTGGGACGAAGCTCTTGCCCACGGCGAAAAATTCGGCTACCGCAACTCCCAAGTCACCGTGCTCGCCCCCACCGGCACCATCGGCTTCATGATGGACTGCGATACTACCGGGGTGGAGCCGGACCTCGCGCTCGTGAAGTACAAAAAGCTCGTTGGCGGGGGGATGATAAAGATCGTCAATCAGACGGTGCCGTCGGCGCTGTTCAAGCTGGGCTACACGCACGAGCAGGCCGACGCGATTGTCAGCTACATCGATGCGACGGGAACGATCGAAGGTGCGCCGAATATCAAAGACGAGCATCTGGCCGTCTTCGATTGCTCGTT
>JASHTD010000458.1 GCA_030040725.1 Candidatus Sulfotelmatobacter sp.
CGCGTAGCCGCAATTGCGGTCGTTGGCGCGGCGTTTCCCAAAAAGATGATCTGTCTGCCCTCTCGGCCAGTGTCTGCCCTTTTCATCAGCGGCACCGACGATCCCATCGTTCCCTACGACAGCGGTACCTATAAGCCTGGACACTTCCACGTGCTTTCCGCCGATAGCACCGCCGAGTCTTGGGCAAAATTCGATCACTGCGGAGAAAAACCCGCTCGGACCAAAATTCCCACTCAGGAGAAAGAAAAAGGAAGCAAAGATACCAAGGTCTACACGTACGGCGGCTGCGGGCAGAACGCTCAGGTCGTCCTCTACAGCATCAAGAATGGCGGCAATACCTGGCCCGGGGGTGAGCAATATACGTCGGAAAAAGAAGTCGGAAAAACTAGCAATGCCATCAACGCCGACGAAGTCATTTGGAATTTCTTCAGCGCCAAACAACTAGCCGAAAGTTCCTCGCCTAAAGAAACTTCCACGCAAAAATAGCCCACTACGCAAGATTAGTATGCGAATCGGGATAGAATTTCGCGATCATCCTTCCTGTCATTAATCCTCCTTCATACTCCGGAATAATGACCTCATCCGCTCCCGAATTGCGCATTGCCTGCGCATAGCGCGATTGTCCTGCCCGCGTGATGATCCGTGCTTTCGGATTCAGCGCTTTTGCTGTCACCGTGATGTACAGATTGTCCGCGTCGTTGTCGATCACAATGCACACCCCCCGCGCCCGATCGATCCCGGCCGATTGCAGTATGTCGTGCCGCTTGGCGTCTCCCTGAATGGCGAGCACTTTTTCTTTCAGCAGCTCGCGGCACAAGCCTTCATTGCTCTCAATCAGCACGAATGGAATTCTGAGCCGGTTCAACTGATCCACAACCGTTCGTCCCACCTGCCCATAGCCGCAAATAATGAAATGATCCTGCAATTTTTCGATGTTGACGTCGTTGACCATGGCTCGCCAGGCCTCCACTCCCTGCCGTTTGAAAATTGTGACGGCGACTCGCTCAGCCACCCAGATCTGAAATCCGAACACGCCCGCGTATACGAATATCGCAAACAGTTTCGTCGCGTTGCGCACGCGGTTCGGGTCGATCGCATGCGGATGGATCATCCAGAACAGCGCATTCTGCCAGCTCAAGCCCTCGAGGTGCTGATAAATCAGCACGCACATCATGCTGAATCCGAGGAACACCACAAAGGGCAGCCACAGCCGCCTCAGAAATAGCACCAGGATTCGCAACATGAGGCAGAGATACTACCGTAAGATCACGGTGCTCACAATTAAAACGCAGCGGGAACTTGCAGGTATGCGCGAATTCGAATCGGACGAATCGTTTTCTCCGATACAGCCGACTGGGCAATGAAGGACGAGACGAACCGGGTGGTAGCCACTTGCAATCGAAGTGCGATGGTGTGCGGTACGCGAACGCCAATGGCCCAACAACCGATCATCGGATCATCTGCCGCAGCTCGCGTCGCAGAACCTTTCCCGATGCCGTCTTCGGCACAACATCCACAAAATGCACTTCCCGCGGCTGCTTGTAGTGGGTGAGACGCTCGCCCACGAAGGTGCATAATTCATCCCGCAATTTCGTGCTGGTCACAAATCCATCGTGCAGCGAAATAAATGCAACCGGAATCTCGCCCGCTGCCGCATCCGGACGACCGACCACCCCACACTCCCGCACCGCCGGATGCTCCAGCAGCACCGCCTCCACTTCTGCCGGCGCGACGGAAAATCCTTTGTACTTGATCATCTCCTTCCGCCGGTCGACCACGCGATAAAATCCTTCTCGATCGCGCGTCACAATATCCCCCGACCAATACCATCCGTCGCGCAGCGCCGCTGCCGTAGCGTCCGGCTCGTTCCAATAACCTTTCATGAATTGCGGGCCGCGCATCACCAGTTCGCCGGGGTCACCCGTTGGAACATCGCGCCAATGTTCCGTCGCCGAAGCATTCTCCGTCGCCATCACCCGGCAATCGGTCTGCGCCAGCGGATGCCCGATCGAATCCGGCCGGTACAGCTCCGGCTCCAGGAATCCGGCGTGGGTTACAGGTGACGCTTCCGTCATGCCGTATCCCTGGCGCACAAGAATGCCGGTCAGAGCCGTAAACCGTTTCGGCAACTCCGGCGCCAGCGGCGCAGCGCCCGATTTCACCCAGAGCACTTTGTGATTTTTGGGGAATTGCCCCGCTTCCGCCGCCTGACACAATGCATTCATTGCCGGCGGCACCAGCGGCATCATGGAGATCGACTCCTCCAGCACCAATGATGTCAGCTCCGCAACATTGAATCGCGGCATTAGCACCAACGTCGCTCCCACCAGCAGCGCCGGGTTGAGCATCACGTTCAAACCATAAATGTGATACAGCGGCAGAAAGCAAAGAATATTGTCTGCCTCGCCCAGCTTCACCGCATTCGGCCCCAGCAGTTGATAGATATTTGCCACCAGATTCAGATGTGAGAGCATTACGCCTTTGGGCAATCCAGTGGTGCCGCTCGAATACGGTAAGACCGCCAAAGTCGCCTCTGAATTTTCCTCGGGAGCAGGCGGCTTAATGCTCACTGGTTTGAGAAGATCGGAAAACGCCCGGCTCCCGCTTCCTTGTTCTCGTGTGCAATAAAGTGTTCGCAGGGTCGGCAATCCGGCAAGATTGATCCCTACGATATTTGGCCGATCGCTAATCAGGATCGCTGCGCAGGAATTTCCCAGCTGATGCCGCACTTCGCGCTCGCGGTAAGTCGGATTCAACAACGTGGGAAGCGCTCCGGCCAAGGTTGCCGCGTGATAAGCCACGCAGAATTCCCATGAGTTCGGGAGGAAGATCGCAATCAGTTCTCCCGGCCGCACTCCAGCTGCAACCAGCCCGCGCGCCGCCGCTTCGACCATCTCTCCATATTCCCCATAGGTGACCCGCCGTCCGCACGAAGCATCGACCAGCGCAATCTTCTGCCCATGCCTCCGGCAAGAGGCCAGAATCGCATCGTGCAGAAAAATATTCGTGGGATCTGCGTACAGTTCGGTTCGCAACATCTGAGGTAGCGGCATTGTTGCAGAGATTGTAGAGGATCAGCCCCGAACTTTGCGCCGGACACACTAGAAGGAAAGACGACCCGAAGAAATCAGCCCGCCAGCTTGCGCAAAAATTCTTGCTCGTCCATGTGATATTTAAAAGCCTTGCGGCCGTCGATAAAGACTACGGGAACCTCATCGTTGAACTGTCGCCGCAATTCCCCGTCGGTATCAACGTCCACATCCTGCCAGGTAAATCCTCCGCGCCGCGAGAGCTTTGTCAGGCTCTCCTTGACAACCTCGCACAGGTGACAGCCCTTGCGCGAATACACCACGACTTGTCGGAGCTCCGGCACGACGAGATTGTACCGTTGCTCCCAGGTTCGCTGGCAACAAAAAAAGGCAAGGGGCCGCACGAAAGCCCGTGCCCGTTTTCTAAAGAAATCGGGAGTAAAATCCCGAAATGCCCGATCTCGAATACAAACCTCTGCGCGGCAAAACCTGCCTCATCACCGGAGCGGCCAAGCGACTCGGTCGTGCCTCTGCTCTGGCTCTGGCCGGAGCTGGCGCCGATGTCGCCATTACCTTCTTCACCTCGGCTCGTGAGGCCCAGCACACCGTCGTCGACTTGGCCAGCCTTAGCGTTCGCGCCTTCGCCCTCCGGTGCGACATAACCGACGAAGCCAGCGTCAAGTCAATGATGAAAGAAGCCGGACGTGAACTCGGCCGCATCGACATCCTGGTCAACAACGCCGCCAACTACAACACAGCCGAATTCGAACAACTCACCGTTCGCCAGTGGGATAACATTTTCGCCTCGAACACGCGCGGTCCATTCCTCGTTTCGCGCGAGGCCTTAAAGTGGATGCGCCGCAAACGTCCGGGATCGAAAGGTTCAGATAAGATCGAAGCCAAAATCATCAACATGGGTTCGCTTGGCGGACTTCGCCCCTGGCCCACCCACGCGCACTATTGTTCATCCAAGGCCGCTCTGCACATGCTCACCAAAGTCATGGCAAAAGCACTTGCTCCGGAAATCGCCGTAAATGCGGTCGCGCCCGGCATGATCGACCTCGGGGAAAAATCCGCTGCGCCCTTCTTTAAGCGTATGGCCAAGCAAACGCCCATGCAGCGCAACGGCCGCGACGACGAAATCGCCGCAGCCGTTTTGTTCTTCGCCACCGCGCCGCAATTCATCACCGGCCAGATTCTCGCCGTCGATGGCGGCCTCGGCCTCTGACGCTGTTTCTAAGGCTTTGTCGTCTTGGGCGAAGCGCTCTGGCAAGCCGCGCGAACCGGAGCGCGCAGTCGAAAGATCCCTACCCCTCCGCCGACGTCGGATCGATCATGCGCTTCACTTCCGAAACTCGGTTCGCCGGGAAGCCGCCCTGCTTCGCGTGCTCCCGCACCATGGCTTCATTCGGCGCAATGTAGACGCAATAAATCTTGTCCTGGGTTACGTAGCTTTCCACCCACTGAATCTGCGGCCCCAGATTTTTCAATACCCCGCACGACTTCTGCGAAATCGCCTGAATCTGATCCTGCGTCAAACTCCCGGCATTCGGAATTTCCCGTTCAATGACATACTTTGGCATCGTTGCAAGCCCCTTTCGTCTCTCCTTGCGGCCTGTGGATTTTAACCTTGGCACAACGCAAATTGCTAATCGGCGTGAACCTCCTGATACCCTCCGTTTCAGTACCCTCCGCACTCAAGGTATATTGAGTCGAATGAAGAAACCTGCACGCGCGACTCAGCCGCAAAGCGCACCCGCCTCAGCCCCTCGCGTCGCCATCGCCATCATGGCCGCCGGAAAAGGCACGCGCCTCAAGTCGCAACTCCCAAAGGTTCTGCATGAAGTCGGTGGCAAGCCGCTTCTGGCTCACGTTATCGCGGCCGCAACCCGTGTAGTGCCCCCCGAAGATGTTTTTGCGATCATCGGCCACGAGGCTGGTCGCGTTCGCTCCGCCGTCGCCGATACAAAAGTTAATTTCATTCTGCAATCGGAACAGCGAGGCACCGGCCACGCCTTGATGGTTGCGGGCGAAGCCCTCTCGCCCTACGATAATGTCATCGTCCTCTCCGGCGACGCGCCGCAAATCACTCCGCAGACTATCGCCGCCCTCCTCAACTTTCACCTCGACCAGCGCGCCGCCATGACCTTGCTCAGCACCGATCTCGCCGACCCCACCGGCTATGGCCGCGTGATCCGAAAAAGTGCCCGAAGCGCCGAGGTCAAATCGATCGTCGAAGAAAAATCCGCCAGGCCCGCGCAAAAAAAGATTCACGAGATCAACGCCGGTTTCTATGTTTTCTCTGTTGCGCAACTCTTTTCGAACATCACTAAACTTTCAACCGCCAACCCGCACTCCGAGTACTACCTCACCGACATGGCCTCACTTCTGCGCCAAACCGGGCAACGCGTTGTTGTCTGGAAAACCGAAAACGCCGCCGAAATCCTGGGCGCCAACACCCGCGCCGAACTGGCCCTCATCGATCATCACATGCGCCTGCGCAAATGCCAGCAACTCATGACCACCGGCGTTACGATTTTCTATCCCGCAACCTGCATAATCGATAGCGACGTCGAAATCGCCGCCGACACCGTGATCGAACCGTTCGTACAAATTCTCGGTCAGTCCCGTATCGGCGCGAACTGTCGGATCCGCTCTTATTCGGTTATTCGCGATTGTGAAATCGGCGACGGCGCTCTGATTCGCCCCGGCTGCGTCATGGAAGGCTCGCGCATCGGCGCCACTGCCATTCTCGGTCCTTATTCGCATCTGCGGCCGGGCAGCGACATCGGCGAAGGCGCTCATGTCGGCAATTTCGTTGAGACCAAGAAGATCAAACTGGGCAAAGGATCGAAGGCGAATCACCTCACCTATCTCGGTGATTCCGAAATTGGCGCCGGTGTCAACATCGGCGCCGGAACTATTACCTGCAATTACGACGGGTTGAAAAAGCACACCACCGTGATCGAAGACGGCGCCTTCATCGGCAGCGACACCACTCTGGTGGCTCCCGTGCGCGTCGGCAAAGGCGCCTATATCGGCGCGGCTTCCTGCATCACCGAAGATGTGCCGGAGGATTCTCTCGGCCTGAGCCGCGCGCAGCAAGTGGTGAAACAAGGCTGGGCTAAAGAGAGGCGCACGCTGCGCAAGTAGCTTCAGGATTGTCATGCTGAGCGAAGCGGCGCAGAGCCGAGGGCCCTGCCCGCGCAGCCGAAGCATCCCTGCCCGGTCTGGCAGCGTTTCAGGGATGCGTACCGGCAGGATCACAACCAGTTATCCGATAGCGATGCTTCGACTCCGGAATGAGGACCGCGCCCTCATTTCTACGCTCAGCATGACAGTGCAAAAGCGAGCACCGAGGTAGTTTAGGAAAGCCCTAGTGGGAAACCGCCGCAAACAGCTCCGAGTGCATCAGCGACTGGAATTGCTGGTCGCTCGATTTGAAGTGGAAGTTCACGTCGTCGCCGTCGGAATCCACTGAAGTTTGGTCCATGGCGATTTTTTCCGCTGCGGTCGCGCTCATCTTCTTGTAGAGCAGCCCGGCTTTCACCAGGGATGAAAGCGTCGCCGCGCTAATGTCATCGGAGGTAACCACCGTAAGATCGAAGCTTACACCGCCGGAGAAACTCAACGTATAGCGCGCCCCAAGAAAACGCTTTTTGATGGTGTCGTAGTCGGCGACTTTCGCGGCATCACCCAAAGCCGAGCGCATCACATTCTGCGTTCCCTGCTGATCGAGAATGCTCCAAACCGGGCCCGCATCTACATCCGACATCATGTCGGACATGGTCGAATTCGTATCTAGGCCCAGAATCTGTCCGTCACGCGTATCCAGCGCCAGCTTCACCGCCGATATTTCTCCGAACAGCAGCGTACTGTCATCCAGAAACACCATCACCATGCCGCCATCCATCGGGTAAATATTCGCCAGGCGATATTTTGTCGGTTTGATCTTCGCCAGCGTCAGTTTCTTCAGCACTATCTTCATGCTGAACGGTCCCGCCGCCACGCCAATCGATTTGATCCCCTGTTTCTCGGTACGAAAAGCTGCGAACGCAAGAGAATCGATATCTTTGCTGGGATCGATACCCACCCCCTTCAGCGCTTCCTCGAACTGCTTCAAATTGTCGGGCAGCAGCTGCTGCTTCAACTGCATGGCCGTCGGCGAGTCCTTCAGTGCCCGGTAATCCACAGAAATCAACTGCTGTAAGTCCGCGGGAACCACCGCGCGCGCTGAAGAATTCAGCGGCATGGCGTTCGCCACACCCGCACACAACATCGCCAAAAGCGCGATGGAGCTTACACCCAACTTAACGAGTTTCATGACGGCCTCGGTTCTCACCAAAGATTTCTCAATCAGATTGTCACAGGTATGAACGGGGTTTTGCCTCTATCTTGCGCAATTAGATGCGGTTCCTTCGCGTCCCCGTTATCTCATACATCATATTTTATGCCATTGCCGCGCTTCCTGTTCCACACCGAAGTCTTAGACTGGTGATCAATTTGGGACAGGGAAATCGAGCGAAATTGTTTTAATCGTCATCCGGATCGGATGGTCCGTTGGTGTCGCCCTGGCATGTGGCATTGTCCGTAGGCGGTGTGATGCTCTGAAAAGCCGTAGGGCTTTGGCTGAAATTAAAGAAATCCGAAAGCTCATCGGAGGTCGCGTCCGCATAGCCCATTGAAGGCAGATTGAACGTGCTCTCGACAAACTTCACAATGCTTCCGAAGTTATGCGTCACATGGGAGATGTATCCCGCCTTGACGATGTAGGGCGAAATCACCATGATCGGCACGCGGAATCCGTATTCGTAGGAGTTGATGACCTGCGGGCCCACATGATCGTACCAGCCGCCCCAATCGTCCCAAGTGATAATGATCGCGGTGTTCGACCAGTACGAACTGTTGCCGATGGCATTCACGATGGAAGTCACCCAAGACGGCCCGCAGCCGTTATTGCTTTTCGCGTGGTCGGAGTCATCGCCATCTGGAATGATCCAGCTCACGGTCTGCAGGTGGTTGCTCGCAATGTCGCTGAGAATCTGCGCATTCGACTGGCTCTGGTTCAGAACCACCTTGGGCGAGGTTGCGGTAAAGTCCGGGCCGGTGCAGGCAGTCGCATTCGGCGGAGCCGGGCTGGGCACGCACATGTGGTTGATGGCCGCAGGCGCCGTCCACAGGCTTCCGAGTGAGGGCGCATAATAGCGCCAGCTCAGGTTGGCCGCGTCCAGCAGATCAGTAAGCGTCTGATGGTCGAGGCAGGGAAAGATGGGCGTTTCAGTATCGCTGCCCGGCGGATCGGTGGAATTGATTTCGTCCACGTACTCGGCGCTGGGAGCGGTACAGTTCGTGTTTGCACTCGCCGATGGAACGCCAGCAGGATTGTCTGCCACGAAATAGCTGCTTCCGGTCGCCGGAGCTGAC
>JASHTD010000459.1 GCA_030040725.1 Candidatus Sulfotelmatobacter sp.
TGATATAGCAGCGAGTGGTTCTCAGGCGCAAAGAGCTCGATTCCGCGATGTTATAATCAGTGTGCCTGTCTAAAGTAATCGCGCTGCGGAAATTCGCTCGAATACGCAGTGCTACAGCGTCGGGGAGTGGCTCAGCCTGGTAGAGCACCTGGTTCGGGACCAGGGGGTCGGAGGTTCAAATCCTCTCTCCCCGACCAATACTTTCCCGAGCGCAGGAACGCCGTGTTTGCTAGGTTAGGCATTCTTTTCGGCCTATGCACGGTCTATCTGTCCTCTGGCTGTTCCGGCAAATCACGTGGGTACGATCTGGGCGGCAGCAAGAATTGCAGTCCAAAATAACCAAGAAAATAAGTTTGACTGCTGCTGCTCGGCTTGAGTGAGCGGCCAGCCATGAAAAGTAAAATGATCGGAGAGTGGATTTTGTAGCGCCCGCCAAAATCGATCGTGGGTTGGTTTTGCGTGGGATGAAACGTTCCCTGATTGTAGGCTTCCACATCGAATTCGAGCTTGTGGGTAAATTCACGACCTACAACAAGTCCTGAGATCCAGCCGTTCGGTCCCTTGTGGACGAAATCGTAACCCAGCTCGAAGTCCACATCGACCGGCCCGACCTTGTCGGAGAACTCAATGGGCAATTCGAAAGTCTGGCTAGCGGGTGTGATGCCGCGATGCACAGCGTCGTTGGGGTTGTTCAGGAAGAACTGCGGAAATACCGATACCGAAAGATGGTCTTCACCCGCATCGTAGAAGCGCCACTTCACGCCGGGATTGGATTGGCCAAGGCCAAACTTAGCGTTGGCCGCCGGCGGCTTGACCCGCAGCCATGCGTTCTCGTAGGTCAGCTGGATGCGGCTGCCAACGCCGAAGTTGATATCGACATCGGGAGTGTGCGAAATGGACTGGCCCAGGAAGTAGAACGGCATATAGCCCACGTTGATTTCCCAGTTGAGATGGCCGGGCGTGCCAGGATCGTTGGTGTAGTAAGGCGGACCGCCCTGGGCAGTCGCGAATGACGCGCATAAGACGATCATCGCCGTCGCCAGCACTCTTGCACATTTGCCAGCAGCGAGGCTATTTGCCATGACGATGTTCACGCCAAAGCCCTCCGCGAAAAGCTCACAGCAAAGAATAAACAACTTTCAATGTCGAATATGATGCGCTCAGTGATCTCAGGATAGTCCGCGAGCAGAACTGTCCCCTGACAAAGGTTTGCAGGCGATTGGGGCGAACGTGCAATGCCCCATTTACGGCGACCAGGAAGCAACCTGTCTGAGACAACAACGGGAAGTAGATGCATTTCCAGGGCAGTTACTAGCTCGCCGGTTCCAGCGTCTTCACCAGCCAGGGAATAATAACCTGCTTGAAGATCAAGGGATCAGGCCAGACTCCCACCTGCCGGCCGAGATGTCCGCCCTGAGGATTAATCCAGGCGTCTTTGGGAATGTCGCCTTTGCTGAGCAGAAGAAATTCATCCGCGATTGGCACCTGGGTATCGAGCACACCAGCGATCACGAGCATCGGCGCCATCGGCTTGCCGAGCAATCCCTCCTGCACCAGGGAGAATTTAGGCAGATACGCGGCCATTTCGTCGAGTGTATTTACCCCTTCCAGAATGTTCATAAGCGCCGGAATCTGATCGAAAAGGTATTCGCGATTGCCCAGGAGGGAATTCATCAGAAAATCCTTCTGGAAGAATTCGTCGACAGGCGGAGATTGCGCGGCGCATCCTCGCAGGCGCGTTCGCTCGACGATTGCCATTTTCGTCGCCCAATACGCGCCCCAGCTCACGCCGTTCATCGCTAGGCGGTTCTTGTCGATTTCGGGCCGCGATTGCGCGTAATCGATCACGCGCGACAACATGCGGTCGGCTGCAGGGCTCGCCTTGATTGGGTTCTGCCCGGTTCCCGGACCATCCACCGCCAGATAGCCAATGCCGTAGGTAAGAATTGCGCCGAATCTTTCGGCAAGGTCTTCCTTGCGGCTGTCGAGGCCGTTAACCGCTATCACGAGCGGCACCGGAGACTTCGCATTTTTCGGCAGCCGGAGGTATCCGACGATCTCCTTGCCTTCGAACGGAATATGAACCACTTCGAGAGGCGGATCAAAGAATTTCGCGTGATCGAGAAACGCTTCAATTGCTTTTTCGTACGAGCGCTGCTTGCCCAGTGAAGCTGGAAATGGCCAGCGCCCGAAAGAGTAGAGCTTCCAGGCGCGGACGTAATCGGCATCAGCTTTTGCCGGATCGGTTCGCTCGAGCATCTTTGCGGCGCTGAAATAACGATCAGCTACGTGCATGAAAGCCGCAGCCCATTCGTCTTTGTCGCTGGTGTGAATGCTCTCGAACGCCTCTTTGACATCGCTCGGATCAAGGCCGATCAGTGGATACTGGCCCACTTCGGCGCGATGGATCGCCTCGATTTTGATCTCTTCGATGGTGCGTTCACGGCGCTGCACATGTCCACCAGAACTGCCTTGCGCAGAAACGTTGGTACACATGAGAGCGAAGAACACGAATACCAAACCCGAACAATAAAATTGCCCTCGAATCATGTTAGCTGGTCCTTGTTTGACTCGGTGTAGACTGCCTACGACAAAAGAGCCGGACGGAACTGCGTCCGGCCCGAGGAATTTCATTTAACGGCAAACTAGAACATGAATTTTCCGGCAAGCTGAACGGCCCGGCTGCCGCCCGAACCGATCACCGGGTTGGCCGCCGCGATGTCGGGCGTGGCGCATCCGCAACCGAACGGGCGCACCGAAGGATCGTTCAGGCCAAATCCGTTTTGTCCTCCGTAAGGATTTGCAAAATTAGGATGATTGAGAATGTTGAAGAACTCGGCCCGAAACTGCAGCCGATAGCGGTCGCCAAAATGGAAGTTCTTCGCGAGGGAGAAATCGAGGTTGCGGAAACCGTTATCCGGAAACATATTCCGGCTCATATTTCCGAACTGACCCAGGGGTGGGGGCAGCATGATCGAACTGCCGTTCGCGTAGCAGCCAAAGTACGCGAGGGATTCCGTCGACGCCCCCGGGCCGCCGCCATCGAGCGCGAGAGCCTTCGCATTGCAGGCCGAGTTGGCACTGGGATCGATTGCCGTGCCGTTCCCGGCGAAATACGGAATACCAACTCCCTTTTCCGCCTTGAAATCTGAGGTGTTGCCATAGAAGCTCCAGCGAATCGGAGTGTTCGCCGGCGGGCTGACGGGCAGCGGACCGATACCGGAAGCGTCGGTGCCTTCATCCATCGGGCCCCAGAATTGCGGAGTGGCGATGGTCGCAATCGCGTTGACTTCCCAACCCTGCAGCGCTTGCCCGTACCCCGCTCGGCCAGGGATTGCATAGGTCAGTGATAGGGTCAGCCGCTGCCGGATATCGAAATCGCTGTTCCCATATTCAGCCGCCGGATTGTAAGCATTCTGCGGCAATCCCGAGCCGTAACCGAAATCCCAGTTAGCGCCCACGTCATCCAGAGCATGTGCGTAAGTGTACCCCGCGACCATGCTCAGGCCGTGATAGTTGCGCGCATTCAAAGTAGCCTGCAACCCGTCGTAGTTGGAGCGATAAACATTAGCCATCTGGAAGATGTTGGCCAAATAAGGGAACTTGCCATAAAAGGGATCATTGGTCTGCTCAAGGTTGGCAGAGTCGTCCTGACAAGCCGCGTTAGTCAAAGTTGGATACGCAAACGGCGCGCCGCCGGCCAAAGCGGCTTTTGTACATGCGACTACTCCAGCGGCCGGCCATCCCGATCCCACGGAAGGCTGGTTGATATCGCGAATTCCAGTCAGATTCGAACCGTGGTTGCCAACATAAGCGATTTCGAGAGTCAGGTTCGAGGTGATGGCGTGCTGCAGGCTTAGCGTCCAGTTTCCAACATAAGGAGTCGTGAGATTGCGGTCGACGGTCATGATCGGGCACGGACTGGTAAAGCAATTGACCGTGCTGCCGCCATAAAGCGGGCCGTTCGCAGGATCCCATGTAGTGTCGGTCAAAAAATTCTTGATCGTTACGTTGCCGGTGGTAATGGTGCCGCCGGAGGTGTGGCCGGCAGCATCGATCGGGGCGCCGGTCGGAACGCTCCCCGGGCCGAACGCATTGTTGAAGGCAATGAACGATTGCCAGTTCACGGTTTCATACATCAATCCCCCTCCGGCCCGCAGCACGGTCCTGCCGGTGCCAAACACGTCCCAGGCGAAACCGAAGCGTGGACCAAAGTTGGCGTGATCGGGGTTGTACAAACTGCTGATCTGGTGACCGACCTGCACCATGCCGAGATTCGGATCGAAGTTGCCCAGCAGATTATTGGCTTCTTGCACCACTGAACTGTACTCGTAGCGCA
>JASHTD010000460.1 GCA_030040725.1 Candidatus Sulfotelmatobacter sp.
ACCAGCAACCAGCCGCAGTACACCACCGGGCTTACGTGGGTTTCTACCGTTGCGTGCAGCCACACTACGAATTTGGTGCTTACCATCAACCGCGGGTGTGTCACGACGCAAACCATAGGGACCACGGTCAAGGTAGTCGCGACCTGCATCACTATCCAATACCCGTATCAATGGGAATACAGCAAGGTGGCGGGCCTGGTGGGGAGTTCATTCACCGGGCCGACCAGCATCACGACCACAGCAACTGCGTATAACGAGAATTGAGAAGCCGCGCATGTTGAAACCGTTAATTCGGTGTCGGGTAAATCGTGGAGAAGAGCGCTCGAACGAGCGCGGCTTTACGATGGCCCTGGTGACGGTGGCACTGGTGGCGATTATCGGCATGGCAGCGCTTTCGATCGACATCGGCACGCTCTACCAGGCCAAGGCCGAGGCGCAGCGGGCGGCCGATACGGCGGCACTGGCGGGGGCGCGCGTGATCTCGCTTTCAGGCATTACGGCCGATCCCAACGGCAGTAGCGATGGAACCTGGGTCGCGATATGCGGCGGCTCGACCAACCTGACTACTTTGACAGCGCAGGCAGTAGCAGAGCAGAACACGATTGCGGGAGTTACGCTTGCCGCCGCATCGATCGATGTGAAATACAGTGCGGGGAGCTCGGGGACGCTAAATGCCGATTGTTCCGGGTTGTCGTCGGAGTTCGCCATCAATCCGGTGGTGAACGTCACCGTGACTCAGGCCAATTTGCCGATTTTCTTTGCCCGCGTATTTTCGCTGCTGGGGATGAATTACACGGGGAGCAGCGTGAGCGCGACCGCTAGCGCCGAAGTCTATAATCCTTCGAACTCCGGCAACGGAGGTCCCGTGCCCACGCCTGTGGTGCCGCGCTGCGTGAAGCCGTGGATCATTGGGAATTCGGATAAAACCGGGTCAAAGTTCGTGGACTTGACCAGCGGGTCGATAGTCACTCAGGGGGTCGATACGGGGTCGTCGACGGTCGGCGAAAATTTCAATCTGGTTGCCGACTGCTTCGCCGGGGGCGGCAGTTGCAATATACCGCCCGGTAGTACTACGAATCCTCCGCAATACAATGCGGGGTTTGGAGGAGAAGAGTACGTTCCGGCGGAGATTATGGGCACGCCCGGAGCAGTGCCTTCCTGCGCGAATTCCGACCTGTACCAGGAAGCCATTGGAGGATGCGATCAGAGTACGGTATATGCCTGCGGAGTGCCGGCGGCGAGTTCGCCCACTGCAGTTGATCTAGCGGACTACAATCCGGGCGGTCCGACAGGTGACACGTCAACGGCGGTGCAATGCCTGATCCATGGGTCGAGCCCAGGGACCGGGCAGGACACGCTTGCTGGGGGTGCGACCACTCCGACTTTCCCGTTTCAAATTCAAGCAGGAACCGGAAATGCCCTGGTCAAGGCAACCCTATCGCCTGTTGGGGTCAGCGCGGGAAACGTTATTACGTCCAGCAACTCGATCGTGACCATACCAATCGCGCAGTTTACCGGCCAAGTGACAAATCCCAACGCCAGTGTGAACATCGTGGGTTTTCTGCAGGTTTTTATCAATAGCGTCGACACCTTCACCGGAAATGTAAATGTGACGGTATTGAACGTTTCCGGTTGCGGCGATTCTTCGACGGGAACCGCGGTTCATGGCACCACTCCGGTGCCGATACGGCTGATCACGCCTCCATAGATTTTCGATTGCCGCTTCTCAGATCACCCATAACAATTCTACGACCGAATCCGATTCTCGCCGAGGCGCGAATCTACTGCGGGTTTGGGTTTGGATTTTCGTTCTCCTGCGGTGCGGGCGCCTGATCCTGGTCTTCCGTGGGAGGTTCCTGACCCTGCCCGCGCAGCGGAGGAAAACCGCGGCCTCGCATACGAAATCTCGGGGGCGTGGCGGCGTCATCAGAGCTGGCTGCGTTGTCGGGTGCAGGTTGGGGTGGTTGCGGCGGGACGGCCTGCGCCTGTACGGGCGCGTCGGTGCGAGGGCTGAGAATCACCTGATCGATGGCCCCGGGAGTTTTCGGCGAACTCAGAATCACGAAATTGAATTTCGAGCCCTTGAGCAGTTGAGACAGAACCTGCGGTGCGGGCGAGGGGCCGAGATTCACGACGACCTGGTCCTGTTCAGATCCCGCCGGAATCGCGATTTCTGCGCCGGTGCGCTGGTGGACTGCGAACAAAACCTGAGACAGCGTGGCCCGGTCGGAGTTGATGGAGAGCAATCCATCGCGAAATGTGACTTGGAGCGAGGGTTTGGGCGGAGCAGGCGCGGCATCGGCCGCCGCGGCGTTTGCGGCGACCACATTTCCTAAGGGAGCTTTGCTTCCGCCAATCTCTGCTTCGGAGCCTCCAATCTTCACGATGGTAGTTCTTCCCGCGGGAAAAACCTGGTAGGGCTGGGGACTGTTGAGGTCGATCACAATCCGGGTGACAGGAGGATCGGGTGAAAACAAACTCACGCGCAGGTCTTTGACTTCGGCGCGATCCACCTTCTGGCCGCGCAACTGCGCTCCAGGCCGGGCGTTAACGAAATCGAGGAGAAGACGGTCGGGGCCACCCAGTTCATTGGTTTGGGGGACGATGGGAGCGCTCGATTCAATCTGAATCTCGACCTGGTTTCCTCCACGCAGCACCTGCACGCTGCGGATCAAGGGAACGTCCTGGGCGCGCTGCGCGGGAACTGCGAGCGGGGCAAACGGTGCTATGGCCAATAAAACGAACACGGCCCTACTGGTCACTACGGAAAACATAATGAAGGCTTGCAGCCGATTCTACCAGCGTTTGCGAACCCGGTCTGCGCCTGAGTTGACTCTTAGGGTCAGGCCTACCTGGTGAGCGGGGTCAGCAGAACTCCGAGCACGTCGGGTCCGCCCGCGATGCGCTCGAGATGGGGACTTTTCTCTCCATCGTGATAATCGACGGAGTAGGTGCGGAAAAATTGTGCGTTCTCGACAAGCAGATCGATGGGCGCGGCCGATCCTTGCGCCGATTTCAGCGCGGCGCGCAAAATATCGGGGGTCCATTTGCGGCCGTTGACGGCGATCAGTTTCATGCCGGGGCCGATACCCGACTGATACGCGGGGGAGCCAACGATTACGTCGTGGAGCTTGCCATCTTTATCGAGGCTGAATCCCAAAGAATAAGAAAAATCGGCGACCTTGAAATGCTTTTCGATCGCCCTTTGCAGCTGATTCGGCTGGCCGTTATAAACCAGCTTCCAACCTTCATTCTCGATGCCGCCGAGCGGAGCGTGGACGCTGGTTGAGTTCACGCGATCGTGCAACAGGGTCGCCCAGTCGTAGGGAGCGACGTCGTTGAGCGCGTGAACGATGTCATCGAATGTGTAGGGCACAACCTTCGGAGGGCCGCTTTGGCCACCTTCGAAACTGCGACAGAAATCGTCGAGAGAACGCTTGCCGTGAGTTTGCTGGCGAATAATCGAATCGACCTCGAGCCAGATCAACTGGCCCTCGGGGTAGTAGTCGAGGCCGCGGCGCCAGTTTGACCACTGCGAGCCCAGCATGCGAAGAATTTGCACGGAGCGAGCGGTGTCTTCCAAGGGCCGCCAAGTGCGGCCGGGACGATGATCGAGCATGGCTGCAGTGAGAGCCAAGGATTCGCGATACTGCTCGGCGGTCATCAGCCCACTGCGTTCGGCCAGCAGGAAGCCGAGATAATCGGTGAGACCTTCGTAAACCCACAACAGCTTGCCGATCATCGGTTGCTGATAATTGCGCGTGGCGAGTCCGGCGGGACGGCGATATTTGCCGTTCCAGGAATGGACGAATTCGTGAGGAAGCAGATCGGCAAAAAGCAAATGCAGATCAGGATCGAGAAGAGTTCGCTCAGAGGCGACACTGTCGTTCGATTGATGATGCTCGAGACCGTGCCCGCCCACCTGGCCGCTCAGGGTATAGAGAAAGTCATAATGCTCATAATGACGCGCGCCGAACAAAGCTCCGGTTTCCGCGACCAACTTTTTGTAGGCGGCTAGATCTTCGGGCGTCATCGCGAGATCGGCTTCGCTATCGGCGACAAGATCCATCAAGTGGACGGGTTCCGATCCAGGCGTCAACTCGATGCGGCGAAAATG
>JASHTD010000461.1 GCA_030040725.1 Candidatus Sulfotelmatobacter sp.
GCGCTGGGAGTGACGCATGTGATCATCGGGCATTCGGAGCGGCGGCAATATTTCTGCGAAACGGATGACACGGTGAATATGCGGTTGAAGGCCGCACTGGAAGCGGGACTGACGCCGATCTGTTGCGTGGGCGAGGTTCTGGAAGAACGCGAGGCTGGATCGACCGACGATGTTCTGCGGCGGCAGTGCGTGCGGGCTTTTCATGCGATCTCGGTGAAGAAAGCCGGAAAACTGGTGGTTGCCTATGAACCGGTGTGGGCGATCGGAACGGGCAAGACCGCGACGCCGGAAATCGCGGGAGAAGCGCACGCGGTGATCCGGCGCGAAGCAACAGAAATATTCGGGAAAGACTTTGCGGCGAAGCTGCGAATTCTGTACGGAGGGTCGGTGAAGCCGGAGAACGCTTCTGCGCTAATGGCGCAGGAAGAAATCGATGGGGCGCTGGTGGGCGGGGCGTCGCTCGATCCAAAATCGTTTGCAGCGATTGTGAAGTATTAGACGGGAGTCGACTTCGAACCTACCTGGGAACCGATGTCCCGGTGTGAGATTCCTCGTCGCGCTGGTAAAGGCGCGCGACTTCGGAATGACGCAAAACAAGCCCTGGCTCAGGCATGCACGGGACAGCAATTCCTTGAGCATGCGGAATTTTCCATAAATCTGCTACTCTTTTTTGTCTTTTTTGTCTTTGGTCCAGATTGTCGGCGTCTAATCTCGAATCGCGAAGAGCTTTCATGAATGAAACTTCCCGTCCTGAGCCAAGTCGTATCTACCGCTGGCTGGTACTGATCTTTGTCAGCCTGGCGATGTTTGGAAGTTATTACGCCTACGACGCGCTGAGTCCACTTGCCGATGTGCTGAAGCAGCAATTGGGCTTCTCCGATGTGAACATCGGCTTTCTACAGTTCATGTATAGCTTTCCGAACATTTTTACGGTGGTGATTGGCGGCTTGATCATCGACCGTTTCGGATTACGCAGGGCGATGATGATCTTCGCCGTACTTTCGTTTGTAGGGCCGGCGATTACCGCCGCGACGGGACACCTTCCAATCATGGCGACAGGAAGGCTGATCTTCGGAATGGGGGCCGAGTCGCTGAATGTTGCTTGCACGACTGCCCTCGCCCGATGGTTTCGGGGCAAAGAGTTAAGTTTTGCTCTCGGCCTGAATTTGACGGCATCGCGGCTGGGTACTTTCGCTGCGCTGAATTCTCCAACCTGGGCGCGCGCAGCGTATGAATCGTGGCGGGGTCCGCTTTTAATCGCGGCGGCCTTTTCGGCGCTGTGTGTAGTGGCAGCGCTTACTTACTGGGTGATGGAGGAAGGAGCCGAAAAGAAGTATGACCTGGGACACGTTTCCACGGACAAGGTTGTGTTCACCGATCTGTGGAAGTTCGGCGGGAGCTACTGGCTGATCGTAGCGCTCTGCGTGGTCTTCTACTCCGCCATCTTCCCATTTCAGACTTTTGCGGTGAAATTTTTCATTGAGGCCCACGGGACCTCGCGGGAATTCGGCGGTTTCCTGTCGAGCATGCTGACCTTGTTCGCCATGATCGCAACCCCGGTCTTTGGCTTGTGGGTGGATCGCATCGGCAAACGGGCGCTGCTGATGATGTTCGGGTCGTTGCTGCTGATACCGGTTTATTTAATGATGGCGTATACACAGATCAGTCTCTATGTGCCGATGGCGATGATGGGGGTAGCGTTCTCTTTGATTCCGGCGGTGATGTGGGCCTCGGTTGCATATCTGGTCGATCCATCGAAACTGGGAACGGCATATGGATTGATGACGATGCTGCAGAACATCGGCTTTGGCGGGTTCAATCTGCTTATCGGATGGGCGAACACCCACAGCCACGCCAGCGCTGGGAATCCCGAAGGTTACCGTCTGGGCATGTGGATTTTCTCGATCCTGGGGTTTTTAGGAGTGTTGCTGGCTTTTCTGCTCCGGCAGCGGGAAATGGGACCGCACGGACACGGACTGGAAACGATCACGACAGCGAAGAGTGCCACTGCGTGAGACACGAAAGTCACCTCAAAGGATTCCAATTTTCGAATTTGCGACTCTTGGCGGGAGCAAGGGTTTGAGCAATTTGGGCAAGTCCATGCATCCAAATCTCGGACGACAAAGGGGTTTGAGCCGAAAAAGGCGAGCGAATGAGGGACGATTCATGGCATCCGAAGATCGGGAGAAATACTCTGATATTGTGTAACCCAGAGGCTGATCCCAGTTACTGGCACGATGGGCAAACGATACAACATAAACTACTTAAGCGGCATCCCAATGGGTGCGGCCGGAAAAGGTGACTTGACCGAGCCACTCGATCATCCCAAGAGCACGGAGCCTAGCGACGCCGAGGTAATCGCAAGGGCGCAGCGGGGAGACGCGGAAGCGTTCCGCTTGCTCTACGAAAAGCACAAGCGGCGGGTATATTCCCTGTGTCTGCGGATGACGGCGAATACGGCGGAAGCGGAAGATCTGGCGCAGGAAGCCTTCTTGCAGCTTTACCGCAAGATCGGCACGTTCCGCGGCGAGTCGGCATTTTCGACCTGGTTGCATCGGCTTTCGGTCAACGTCGTACTGATGCATCTGAGGAAGAAGAGCCTTCCGGTGGTTTCGCTGGAAGAGAGTACGCAGGGCGGCGAGGACGAATCAGCGAAACGCGACTTCGGGGCGGATGATATTGCGTTAGCCGGTTCAATTGACCGCTTGCAGTTGCAGAGAGCGGTTGACAGTCTGCCTCCGGGCTATCGCATGATCTTTGTGCTGCACGACGTGGAAGGCTACGAGCATAATGAGATCGCACAGATCGCCGGATGCTCGGTAGGCAATAGCAAGTCACAATTACATAAAGCCCGCATGAAGTTGCGGGACCTGCTCAAGATGAATAGAGCCGAAAAGGCCGGGAAATCTCGAGTGGGTTAGGAATGCTTAAGGAAAGATAAGGACCGGCAGGGGCAGCAAAGAGCTACGGTGACAGCATAGCCGTTGCGGACTTGGGGAGTGTTGAGTATGACGTGTGTTGAGCTGCAGGAAAGCCTGGCGGAAGTGGAAGATGGCACTACGCCGGAGCAGAGAGCTCATTTGAGGACGTGTCCAGCGTGCTCAGCGCTGGTGAACGATCTCAATCTGATTATTACGGCAGCGGGCGGTATACAAGAAGCGGACGAACCCAGCCCGCGGGTCTGGAATTCCATTGAAATCGCGCTAAAGCGAGAGGGACTCATTCGCCCACAGAGGAAGGCAGGGTCCCTTGCGCATTTGCTGTTTGCGGGCTGGACTGGACGCTGGCTGGTGCCGGCAGCGGCGATGCTGCTGGTAGCAGCTGGCCTGCTGGTTCACCAGCGGATGCAGACCACCGACGTTTCCGAGCGGACAGCATTTACCGTGCCTATTCCGAATCCCTCCGATCTAAACGACAACGACCTGATGCAGGAGGTCGCGGTCAACGCTCCGACAATGCGGGCGGCATACGAGGCGAATCTCCGACAGGTGAATGAGTCGATTCGCGACGCTCAGTCGATGGTGGACGAGAGTCCGAACGACGAAGATGCCAGGCGTTCGCTGCTCGACGCCTACCAGCAAAAATCCATGCTTTTTGAATTGGCAATGGACCGTTCTTTGCCATAATGAGATGCTCCACAACGAGTACACTTTACCAGCGGTGCCAAGGCGATGAGAGATCGGGAAGCTTGGGGGAGCGGGTTATGGTGAAGGAGCGCGCGACGAAGCTGGCCGCGATCGGGGCGATCGTGGCAAGTACCCTGGTGGCCCAGAGCCGGGCAGAATATCACTTTGCGGTGGGGCCAAAAGCCGGAATTTCGGTATCAAATCCTTACGGCTCAATTTCCGTCAAACCCTCTCCCGATAACCGGGTGGTGGTAAACGCCGTTTTACATTCCGACAAGGTTGAAGTGGATCGCCGGCAGACTGGAAACCGCGTCGACATTCAATCTCATTTGTTGGCGGGCGCCGACGCCACCTCTGGGCGCGTGGACTACGAAGTGCAGGTTCCTCCCGATGCCAGCGTCACGCTGCACTGCAGCGACGGAACGTTGCACGCCGAACGGCTTCACGGAGACGTGAGTCTGGAGGGCGCGGGAGCGGCCGTCGATGTGCGCGACATTTCGGATGCTCACGTACACGTGAAGACGATGAACGGCACCGTAACTCTCTCGAATATCCAGAACGGCCATGTGGAAGTGGATTCGTTGAGCGGTGACGTTACCTTGAATGGAGTGACGGGCCCGCTGGTGCAGGTGGTTTCGACGAGCGGGCGAATCAATTACATGGGTGATTTCGGGAACAGCGGCGAATACCGCCTGACCAGCCACAGTGGAGACATCGACGCCAGCATTCCGGAATGGACTTCGGCGGATGTAAGCGCGCGTTCGGTTCGCGGTGAAGTGCACGATGACGTGCCGCTCCAACCGAAAGCTCACACCTGGTTTCCGCTGGATAAGGGGCGTGCCTTTGCAGGTACCGTGGGCCGCGTAGCGCTCTCCTCCACGGTAGTTCTGCGAACCTTCAGTGGTAAAATCCACCTCAGCAAACGCTCCGAAAAACAATAACCAAAGCCAAGAGCAAAACGGATTTGCTTAAGCGGGCGAGAAGTCGCGCCAGCCGTGGCGTGCTTGCGGCTAGCGATGGCCGATCGAAGACTCAGGCGGTTTTTCTGCTGGGCTTTATGGGCGCCGGCAAGAGCAGCGTGGGGCGCTGTATGGCCGAGCAGCTTGGCTGGCCTTTTGAAGACCTGGATGAGCGTATCGAAAGACGAGAGCAGCGCAAGGTGCATGAGATTTTTCGAGAATCCGGGGAAATAAGGTTTCGAGCGGCGGAGCAGGCCGCGCTGCGGGAATTATTGGGCGAAGTGCGGGCGGGCGCGCGAAAAATTGTTGCTCTGGGCGGCGGCGCCTTTGTGCAGAAAGAGAATGCGCGGCTCATTGAGAAAGCGGGGATCGCCACGGTCTTTCTTGATGCCAGCGTCAACGAGTTGTGGCGGCGTTGCCGGGGCCAGGCGGATCGGGATGAGGTCGAACGTCCGCTGCTGGGCAGTCTTTCGAATTTTCGTGACCTCTACAAGAAGCGGCGGCCGCATTATGCACGAGCAATTTTCCATCAGGCAACCGAGGGAAAGACAGTACGCGAAATTGTGGTGGAACTGGCGGAAACGATAGGAATGTCCTCCGGCAGTTCGTCATCCCGCGGATCGTCTTCGAGCAAGTCGCTTTCGAGCACGTCATTTTCGAGCACGTCAAGGCGGACCGGCGCAAAGCGAGAGATTCTGAAGCAGCGCGAGCAAGGAGGAAACAATTGATTTCGATTTCGAGGATGGGATGGGGAGCGGTTGTAGTTCTGACGTGCGTGTCGATGCTCGGGGCGCGCGACAAGAAAGAGAAACCGAAGCCCAAGTCCGATGAAGTCGATTCGGGATCCTTCGGCGTTTTCGTGAAAGGTCAGCGGGTGGTGACGGAGAAGTTCAACATCGAGCAGGAAAATGGAATCAGCGTAGTGAAATCGCGCCTGGAGGATGCGGCAGGGTCTGTTAGCCAGAAATCGACCCTGCAGGCTACCAGTTCGGGGGAATTGATCCGTTACGAATGGAGCGATGCCACGAGTTCGCTAACCGTGGTTCCAAATAATGACTTTCTGCTGGAAAAAATGATCCCTTCCCCTGGGGCAAAGCCGGCCGAGAGGCCATTTCTGATGCCCAGTACGTCGGCGATTCTGGACAATAACTTTTTTATTCATCGCCAGGTATTGGCGTGGCGCTATCTTGCAACTAACTGCCAGAACGAAGCCAGCGGCCTGAAGTGCCAGGAGGGACCGTTGGAATTTGGGGTGCTGGTGCCGCAGGACCGGACATCGTTGCGGGTACGAATCCAGCTAGCAGGAAAAGAAAAAGTCATGATTCGCGGGGTGGAGCGGGAATTGTTGCGCCTGAGCCTGATGGGCGAGGAGTTTTCGTGGACGTTGTGGGTCGATGGGAACGATCATTTCAAGTTGATCCGGGTGCTGATCCCGGACGCCAACACCGAAGTAATCCGGGACTAGCGGTAGAAGGACAAATGCGAGACACTGGCAACAAGCTTGGGGGCTGATCATGCCGGTCACGGATGCGCGCACGGCGCGGGTGCTAATCACGGTGCTTTTGTTTGCGCTGGGCCTGGGTTTTCTGTATGTAGCGCGGGTAACTCTGATCGCCTTCCTGTTCGCGATTTTCTTTGCCTACCTGATGAGCCCGCTGGTTTTCTCCCTGGAAAAACTTCTGCATGGCCGCGGCCGCGCCATCGCGGTGATCTACCTCCTGCTTCTGGGACTGCTGGTGCTGCTTTTTGTTTCGACGGGACCGAAGATTGACCGGGAGGGAGCGCATCTGGTGCAGTCGCTGCCCGCGGTGGCAGAGTTAAGTTCAGGACAGATTGCGCAACGGCTGGGTGAAGAGCATGGATGGAACTCGCGGATCGTCGACCTGCTGCGAAGTTATTTGTCGAACCATAGCCGCGAAATCAGCAGACTGGCGAAGGACGTTGGGCTGTGGGTGGCCGACATCGCCAAGCAGGCATGGCTCCTGGTGGTGGTGCCGCTACTATCAATTTTCTTTTTGAGTGATGGCCGGCAGTTCGGTGAAGTGCTGCTGGGGCTGGCGCAATCACGGCCGCAGCGCGAATTTCTGCAGGGAGTGCTCAGCGATCTGAATCAGATGCTGGCGCACTTCATCCGGGCACAACTGATACTGGCGACGCTGACCTTCGCAATCTATTCCTCGGCGCTCGGGATCATGCGCATGCCCTACGCGTTGGTGCTGGGCAGTCTGGGGGGCCTGCTGGAATTTATCCCCGTTCTGGGACCGCTAGCCGCAGCAGTGACGATCATGGTGGTAGCGGTGCTCACAGGATTTTCCCACTGGATCATCCTGCTGATTTTTCTGGGCGCATGGCGCGGGATTCAGGATTACGTGAATAGCCCGAGAATCATGGGCCACAGCGTGGAACTGCATCCACTGGCGGCAATTTTCGGAGTGATGGCGGGCGGAGAGATTGCGGGAATACTCGGAATTTTTCTTTCGATCCCCGTGATGGCGAGCCTGCGGATCGTGTTCCGCCGCTGGAGGCTGTATGCCGAGAAGAAGAAATTTGGCCCGCTGAATGAGTACGTGCTTGATCCTCACTTACGACAGAAATAGGTGAGGCGAGTTCCCTGCCCTGCCTCGATTACGAGCCACGGTCATAAGCTTTAGCCTGCAGCCGCGCCGGCTGCTTTTTCGGTCGCAACTTTGCGCAGGAATTCCGCAGCCGCTTCCGGCAGGACCGTGTTGATGAACATGCCCGAGCCGAGTTCGAATCCGGCAACGCGGGTAAGGCGTGGAATCACACTTACATACCAGTGAAAATGCCGTGCGCCCATGTAATCGGCTGGTCCGCTGCGCACGGTGAAGTTCAGATCCGGATTTCCCAAGCCCACATAAATCTTGGCGAGCAACGAGCGCAGAACACGCGCCAGGTCGGAAATCTCGGCGGGTGTGATCTCGCCGAAGCTGGACATGTGGCGCAGAGGAAAGACGTGCGTGGCAAAAGGCGTGGCGGAGGCAAAGACTTCCATGGCCACGAACATTTCACTTTTGATGACGACGCGCGTCTGGTCTTCGACCTCGCCCTCGACCATGTGGCAGAACATGCACTCGCCGACCTCATCGTAGTGGCGAAGAGCTTCGTGCAGCCGGTGCCTTACCTGACTGGGAATCACGGGCGTGGCAATGATCTGGGAATGGGGATGCTGCAGGCTAGCGCCGGCATCTGATCCATGGTTTTTAAAAATCGTGACGTGGCTGATGCGGTGGTCGGCGCAGAGCGTGTTGTATCGGTCCTTAAACACCGTCAGGATCCGCGCCACCTGCGCGTCCGACAAAAGCGCCATGCAGGCGGAGTGGTCGGGGCTATCGACGATGACCTCATGAAATCCGAATCCCTCGATTCTGCGGCGTAAATGCTGCAAGCTTCTCGTGGGCTGCAAGTCGCTGGCGAGCGCCGCAAATTTGTTGGGGATGACACGTACTTCCCACGGTTCGGCGTGGTTCACGGGATGACGCGAAATCTCGGGTGGGGTTTGGTTCTCGTGTCCGGGGCAGAATGGACAGGTTTCGACAAACGGCGGCGTCTGGTGCGCGGGCCGACGAGTGGCCAGATCTTCCGGACGCCGGGCGCGCTCGGTGGCGATGATGACCCATTCCTTGGTGAAAAAATTCTGTCGCAGCTCGGGCAAGGGAGACCCTCCAGTTTCTTTGATCGGCTGAGAGTGGTAAAGACTTCAACAAAGAGGGATCCATCCACTGATGAGCGCTCAACCATCGAACTCACAGCGATTGGCCCGCTTTGCGTGCCCGTTCCGAGGCCCGAATAAGCCTGTTGTAAAATCCATATATCCCTTATGAGCAAGAAGCTAGCAATCGGTATCCTGGGCGCTACCGGTGTAGTCGGGCAGCGGTTCATTCAAATGCTCGAGAACCATCCCTGGTTCGAAGTGGCGTGGCTGGCAGCATCGGACCGCTCGGAAGGCAAGAGTTATGCGGAAGCGGTGCGCTGGCGATTGAAGAGCGCAATTCCGGCTAATGTAGCGGGAATGAAAGTTTCGCCGGCGGGACCGGAGGGCGCGCCGAAGATTATTTTTGCGGCGCTCGAGGCATCGATTGCTGCCGAACTTGAGCCACGGTTCGCGGAAGCAGGCTGCGCCGTGGTTTCGAATTCCAGCGCGCTGCGCATGCAGGTGGATGTGCCGCTGGTGATTCCGGAAGTCAACGCTCAGCATATCAAGCTGATCGATACCCAAGCGTGGCGGAAGAAGTCGGGCGGATACGTGGTGACGAATCCGAATTGCTCGGCGATCGGGCTGGTGCTGGCGCTGGCGCCGCTGCATAAGCGCTTTGGCCTTGAAACGGTAATGGCCGTGACCATGCAAGCGGTGAGCGGAGCCGGGTATCCAGGCGTAGCTTCGCTGGACATTCTGGGCAACGTGATTCCATACATCCGCAATGAAGAAGAAAAGATGGAGGAAGAGACGTTGAAGCTGCTGGGGCAGATGAACGGAACGAAGGTTGTGCCGGCGACCTTTGCCATGAGCGCGCAATGCAATCGCGTGGCGGTCGAAGACGGACATACGGAATCGGTTTCAGTGCGGCTGAAAACCAAAGCGAAAGCAGAGGAGATCATTGCTGCGTGGAATGAATATCGAAGCGAGCCGCAGGAACTGAAGTTGCCCAGCGCACCGGAACGGCCGGTGGTATATGTGGAAGCGAATGATCGTCCGCAGCCGCGGTTCGATGTGGATATGGGAGCCGGGATGACGACGGTGGTGGGCCGTCTGCGCCCGTGCGGCGTGCTGGATTGGAAGTTCACCGTGCTTTCTCACAATACGATTCGCGGCGCGGCCGGCGCAGCCGTGCTGAATGCGGAGTTGCTGAAAGCGAAGGGTTATCTCGATGGGGATGGCCGGAGATGAAATCCGACCAGCGAGTTCAATGTGAACCGCATGTGGCTGATCCCGCCAGGAAGCCACGCCGATGATCGTCATGAAATTTGGCGGCACCTCGGTGGAAGATGCGCGGGCCATCGAGCGCGTTGTGGCCATCGTAAAAGGTCGGCTAGAGAAAAAGCCGCTGGTCGT
>JASHTD010000462.1 GCA_030040725.1 Candidatus Sulfotelmatobacter sp.
CATTCCCGCCTGGACATGCGAAAGTTGCAAACAAGTCACCGTCGCGCGTGAAGCACCGGCGAAGTGTCCTAACTGTGGAAGCACGAAACTCGAGCAGGTTTCCGATGTCCTCGATACCTGGTTTTCATCCGGCCTGCTACCGTTCACAACCCTCGGCTGGCCACAGAAAACGCGAGACCTCGAAGTCTTCTACCCTACCACCCTGCTGATCACCGCCTACGAAATTCTCTTCTTCTGGGTGGCGCGCATGGTCATGTTCGGATGTCACTTCATGCAAGGACACGAACAGGACCCGCTCATCAAAGCCGCAACCAAAGCAGCTGATGGGGAGGCCAGCGCGTATAACGACGACAGCGTTCCGTTTCGCCACGTCTACATCCACGCGCTCGTCCGCGATGCCGAACGCCAGAAAATGTCGAAGACCAAAGGCAACGTGCTTGACCCGCTTGAAATCATCGAGCGCTTCGGCACCGACGCCACCCGCTTCACTCTGGCGGCGATGGCTGCTCCCGGCACCGACATCGCCTTCAACGAGAGCCGCACCGAAGGCTACCGCGCCTTCGCCAACAAAATATGGAATGCCGCACGGTTCATGTTCATGAACGTCGACCGCCTGTGTGACGCGGGTGCGCCGGCCCGCGAACTCTCACTAGAAGCCAAGGGGATCATCGGATTCCAACCGACGGTTCTCGAAGACCGCTGGATTCTTTCGCGCTTCAATCGGGTCGCGAAAGATGTTAACGACGCACTCGCGACCTATCGCTTTCACGAAGCTGCCAACCGCATCTACGATTTTTTCTGGGGCGAGTTCTGCGATTGGTATATCGAGCTCGTCAAGCCGCGCCTCAACCTCGAAGGAGGCGCTGACAAGAGCGCCGCGCAATCAACATGCGCAAACCTCGTTGCGCTGTTTGAAGCCTCGTTGCGCCTCCTGCACCCTGTGATGCCCTTCATCACCGAAGAAATCTGGCACGCAATTTTCGATGGCAAGCCGGCACTAAAATCCATAGCGCTGGCAGCGTATCCGCAAGCCGACGAACGGCAAATCGACCTGGCCGCCGAAACCGAGATGGCAATTTTGCAGGATCTCATCGTCAGCGTTCGCAATCTGCGAGCGGAACTGAAAGTCGAACCCAAAGTCAAAGTCCCAATCGAAGTTTTCGCGCACGAGCCGGCGATTTGTGACCTGATCCAGCAGAATCGTTATGCAATCGAGCGACTCGCGAACGTCGAGGAAATCAAATTCGTCGAGCATTCACTTGCCAATCTGGCGAGTGCTCGCAGCACCGCGCGCTTTGATGTTCACGTAGTCTACGAACGCAAAATCGACATCTCTGCCGAGTGCGAGCGCCTGAAAAAGGAACTAGAACGAATTGAAAAAGGCATCGCCGGCGGCCAGCGGCAACTCGGCAACCAGCAGTTTCTGGCAAAAGCGCCGGTCAACGTGGTAGAAAATCTTCGCCGGCAGCAGCAGGAACTGGCGGTGCTGAAAGAGAAAACGATGAGCAAAGCGAAGGAACTGCATTGTCAGTAATAACTGGTTATGCCGGAAGCTGGCAGCTGATCCGGCGAACAGATAACTGACTACAGCTGCTGGCAACTGTTTCCATGGACTTCAACTCACGACGCATAACCGCCATCATCGAGAACGCACTGCTCGAAGACCGCGCTACACGCGATGCCACCAGTTACGCGTGCGTCGACGCCAACCAGCGCGCCGCGGCGACGATTCTTGCCAAGCAGGAGTGCATTCTCTCCGGTATCGGTGTCATTGCTCGCATTCTCGATGTCTATGCGGCGCTCGACGGGGCGGTCACCTCGCATTATGAAGTGACCACGCATCCCGAAATTTTCGACGGCGTGCGTCTTCACAACGGACAATCCGTCGCCGTCATCCGCCACAATGCACGCGTACTGCTCTCATGCGAACGAGTAATTTTGAATTTCCTGCAGCGCATGAGCGGCATCGCGACACTCACCCGAAAATTTGTCGATGCGGTTTTCGGCACGACAGTCCGCATTCTCGATACGCGCAAAACTGCTCCCGGCCTGCGCATTATTGATAAGTACGCGGTTCGCTGCGGCGGCGGCCTCAATCATCGCCTCGATCTTTCCGACGGAGTGCTGATCAAAAATAACCATATTGCTCTGGCGGGTGGAATCGTGCCGGCGCTGGAGCGCGCCCTGCGTAACCGCCGCGGCTCGCAGACGATCGAGGTAGAAGTGCGAACGCTTAATGAACTGGAAGATGCTCTTAGGTGTGGCGCTGAGGCGATTCTGCTCGACAACATGAGCGTCGACCACGTCTGCCTGGCGGTCGAGCGTTGTTCCAAGCTGGAAAAGCATATTCCTTTGGAGTGTTCGGGCGGAATTCGGCTGGATAACGTCCGCGCTTATGCGGAAAGCGGAGTGGATTTTATCTCGGTCGGACTGCTGACCCATTCTCCTCAGGCCGCCGACATGAGCATGCGCGTGCAATCGGCGTAATCGCGCATTCGTACGACCCGACTGTCGCGGCTTACGGCTGCAGCCGCAAAACCCGCAAGACCATATTTGTTCTTTTTCCCCGCCTCCCGCATAATCTCCGCATCAAGAATCGCAGCAAATCCCGCACGCAAGCGGCGACGGAACAGCCCTCGCAACGCCCACACCCGGCGGCCGATGTTCGTCTTGGCCAAATCGTGCGGCTCTTGACGGAGCACGCCACGGTGATAGTCAGTGGGACCAAGATTGCTCAAGAGATTGCTTCTACCCGCTCTGAGGTATGGCGTCTCATTCAGCAACTGCGCAGCCTGGGCGTCGATGTCGCCGGTCATCCGGCCACGGGCTATCAACTTAGGTCGGTCCCCGATCTTTTGCTTCCGGAAATTATCGCGCCTATGTTGCGCGGAACTATTTTTGCTGAACACATCCATCACTTCTACAGGGTCGGCTCAACTAATACTTCCGCCATGTCGGCCGCCGCGCAAGGGGCACTGGAAGGCAGCGTATTTCTTGCCGAGGAGCAGACCGCCGGCCGCGGCCGCGGAGGGCATTCCTGGGCCTCGGCTCGCTCCGCTGGAATCTATTGCTCGGTGGTTCTGCGTCCGTCGCTTGCCCCTTCGGATGCGCTGGTGCTCGCATTATCAGCGGGCCTTGCCGTGCGCGCCGCAATCGAGCAAGTCAATTCGAGCGTTGCTCTTGACCTGAAATGGCCGAATGATGTGCTCTTCGCCGGCAAGAAGGTTTGCGGTATTCTCACCGAAATGAATGCCGAAGCCACGCGCGTGCGCTATCTGGTGGTGGGAGTCGGGATCAACGTAAATCAAGCGGCTTTTCCGAAAGAACTGGAAGCGGAGGCGACTTCGCTGCGACTGGCTACTGGCAGCGAGTGGTCGCGGGTGGAACTCGCATCGGCTTTGTTAAAATCGCTGGACCGGGAATACGCTTTATTCACGCAGCAGAAGGACGCGCGCCAGTCGATTCTGCAGCGTTTTATCGAACACTCATCATGGGTGCGCGGCAAGGATGTTCGCGTACAAGAAAATGGCTCAACGATTGAAGGAATCACCGAAGGCCTGGATGATCGGGGGTTTCTGCAGGTCCGCACAAAGGACGGCTTGCAAACCGTTCTGAGCGGTACGGTGCGGAGCAAGTGAAGTGTGAAATCACCAACTGGAACGTCGGCAATTGGCGGTTAGCCGTTAGCTTGTAGGAGCTCAGCATTCAGCGTTCAGCATCGAATTTCTTATGCTCTTTGTTCTTGACGTTGGAAATACAAATACGGTCCTCGGAGTCTTCGCTCAATCTGCGCGAGATTCTTCCGATAAAGATCGGGATAAAGCCGCGGCGCGCTACGAGCAGCTTGTCGCCCACTGGCGCGTCACGACCCGGCAGGCCAGCACCGTCGACGAATACGGAGTTCTGTTTCGTAATCTGTTTTCCATGGCTAGCCTGGAAGCCTCGGAGATTCATGGGATCGTGATTTCTTCAGTTGTGCCTCCGCTCGATCCCGTTCTGCGGCAGGTCTGCGAGCGCTACTTCAATTCCAAGCCTCTGTTCATCGAACCGGGCGTAAAAACTGGAATGCCGGTGCAGTATGACAATCCTGCCGAAGTTGGCGCCGACCGCATCGTAAACGCCGTAGCCGCCTTCGAAAAATATGGCGGCCCTTGCGTCATCGTCGATTTCGGAACGGCAACCACGTTCGACTGCGTTTCCGCCGAAGGAGAATATCTCGGCGGCATTATTTGCCCGGGCATCGGCATCTCCGCCGATGCGCTCTTTCAGCGCACCGCGCGGCTGACCCGGGTCGAAATCCGCAAACCGGCGTGCGTCATTGGCACGACCACCGTCGGCAGTCTGCAATCCGGGCTTTACTATGGATATCTCGGACTGGTCGATGGCATTCTCGAACTCTTGCTCGGCGAATTGGGCGAGAAGACGCAAGTGCTGGCTACCGGCGGCCTTGCCCCACTCATTGGCAAAGGCTCAAAATTCATCAAGAAGGTCGACGACCTGCTCACACTCGAAGGCCTCCGCATCATATGGGAACGGAATGCGGGGTCGCGGCGTGAGCCGCAGAGCCAGAAGAGGGCATCGGATCAATCATCGAGCCTTGCTGCTGTGAAATCAAAGAGCGAAGGCAACACGCGGAAAAATTCCGCTTCCCGTCCAACCCGCTGAACCGGCCGTGGAAAATTACTTCAATTACTTCACCGAAATCGAGGAACAATTCTTGCGCCGGCGCGGCGGTGGATTGCTGCTGACCACGCTCGACTGGGCGCTTATCGAAACCTGGAAAGACGCGGGCATCCCTCTGGAAGCGGTCCGGCGGGGAATCGATGCTGCGTTCGACCGCTACGATCAACGGCCTTCGAAATCGAAAAAAATTAATAGCTTGGCATACTGTTCGCAGGAAGTTTTGACTGCGGCCGAGGGGATGAAAGAAGCGGCTGTAGGAGTTTCCAGCGGAGTGCAATCGAGCAAAGCGACTCTGCAGGGGTTCGAAAGTGAGACAATTGCTGCCTACCTGGTGCGAAATGCAAGGCTCTTAGATGCCCTTAAGCCTCCACGCACTGGGGACACTTACGTTGAGCCTGTTGTGCGTGACTCTGCCGCTACGCTTCGCAAAATTGCCGAGGAAATCGCCACGAACAAAGCCTTGCCGAGGTTGGAAGATCTCGAACGCCGTCTGACCGTGATTGAGGAAAAGATGTTCGCTGCCCTTCTTGCTGCAACCCCGGATGAAGAACTCGTCGCAGTCCGAGCGCAGGCTGATCGCGAGCTCGCGCCTTACCGCAGCAAGATGATGGCAGCACAAATCGATCAACTGCAAAAACAATACGTTCACAAGTTTTTATTAGAAAAATACGGCTTGCCGCGCCTCAGCCTCTTTTATATGTAAATGAAACACGTTGTGTCACGTTGTGACGGCCGGTCGAGCTAGGCTCGACTCGGATCGTGCGTGCCTTATCCTATCCGTGCATGCGAACTTCCTCGTTTGATGTCCTCATTCTCGGCGCTGGTGCTGCCGGACTGATGTGCGCGATTGAAGCCGGCAAGCGTGGGCGCCGGGTTTGCGTGCTGGAACGAGCTGAAAAGCCAGGCAAGAAGATTCTGATCTCCGGCGGTGGACGCTGCAATTTCACCAACCTTCGTTGCACGCCGGAAAATTTCATCTCATCCAATCCGCATTTTGCCAAGTCCGCTCTTGCCCGCTACACGCCGGAAGACTTCATTTCATTGCTAGAAAAGCACCGTATTCCGTATCACGAGAAAACACTCGGACAGCTTTTCTGCGACCGCTCCGCGCATGATATTTTGAGCATGCTCGAAGCCGAGTGCCACGAAGCAGGAGTGGAAATTTGCCTGGATACGAAAATAAATGGCTTGCAGCGGGCGAATGACTTCATTGTCAGCACGAATAATTCCGAGTTTCGTGCGCCGGCCCTGGTGGTGGCCACTGGAGGATTGTCGATTCCAAGAATCGGAGCGACGTCTTTTGGATATGACCTTGCTCGCCAATTCGGAATTGCGGTTCGTGAACCGTGGCCCGCGCTCGTTCCTCTCGTTCTCAACGCTGATGACCGCTCACGCTATTGCGAACTTGCTGGAATTTCCGTACGGGTGACTACGTCCTTGGAAGGGCAGCAATTTCAAGAAAAAATGCTCATTACACATCGCGGTCTGAGCGGTCCGGCCATTTTGCAGATTTCTTCCTATTGGAATAAGCCGGATAACTCGGAGCCGATTCGGATTGATTTGGCTCCAGGTGCTCAGGTGACAGCACTATTTCACGAATCAAAGCTCCCGAGAACCCTGAACAACCTCCGTTCGGAATTGCGAAAGCTGCTGCCGCAGCGCCTGGCGGATCGCTGGCTTGACATACACGCTCCGGCGACCTGGACAAATCAGACGTTGAACGAACTCGAAAAACAAATCCATGCCTGGAAGATTCTTCCGGCAGGCACTGAAGGTTATGACAAGGCCGAAGTAACTGCCAGCGGAGTCGATACCAGCGAACTCTCCGCCAAGACCATGGAGAGTCGAAAGGTCCCCGGCCTGTTTTTCATTGGAGAAGTCGTTGACGTGACTGGCCAGCTTGGAGGGTTTAACTTCCAATGGGCGTGGGCATCCGGCGCCGCGGCTGGACGATCTGTCTAGGGTGTTCAGCGACACCCCGCAAGAACCCCAGTTCATTTCCATGCCGTAGAATCAACTCTTGATTCTTGCCATTGAAAAACTGATCTACGGGGGCGACGGGTTGGCTCGCCTTCCCGTCGATTCCGATCGAAGCGCTGAGCGGGGCCGCGGCAAAGCAGTTCTTATCCCGTTTGTTCTCGCCGGAGAAAAAATTGATGCCTCGTTCACCGTAGGTAAGCCGGGCTACGCCCGTGCGCGTGTGAATGAAATAGTCGAAGCCTCTCCATACCGTATCGCGCCAGCTTGCCCTTATTTTTCTCGCTGCGGTGGATGCCATTATCAGCACGCCTCTTACGAACACCAGATTGAGATCAAAAAAGAAATCTTGCGCGAGAACTTCAGGCGCATCGCCAAGCTCGAATTGCCCTGCGAAATCAAGGCCCATCCTTCGCCACCCTGGAACTATCGCAATCGTTCTCGCATGCAGGTCGAGACCCGTCCCGAGTTCGCTGCCGGATATTTCAAATTGGCATCTCACGAATTGCTTCCGGTCGAAGGATGCCCCATCAGCTCCCCGCTCATCAACCGGGCGATCGGCGCACTTTGGCGGTCGGGGCGCGCTGGCAAAGTAGCCGATGGCATCGACGAGATCGAGTTTTTTGCGAACGCCGACGACACGAAGCTGCTGGTTGAATTGTCATGCGCTCAACATGCTAAACGCGCTGCCGTGCGAATGTGGACAGAGGAGTTCTGTGCGTCCATGTCTGAAATTGTAGGTGCAGTAGCGTTTCGACAAAATGAGAAAGGCGGGCAAGAGGCAGTGATTTCTGTCGGAACACCGGAGTTGGCCTATCAGACCAGGCACGCCTCGTTCCGCGTCAGCGCTGGATCCTTTTTTCAGACGAATCGGTTTGTCACTGACCAACTGATCGAGATCGTCACCGACGGTCGCTCCGGTGAACTGGCGCTGGATCTCTATGCAGGCGTGGGATCATTTTCCACAGCCCTGGCATGTAATTTTCGTCACGTAATTTCGGTTGAGTCGTCACAGACAGCTGCCTCCGATCTTGCCTACAATCTGCCCTTCAACGCAGAAGCGGTTTGCTCCGTGGTCGAGCAGTACCTGAAAGCAGGCTCCTCTCTTGCGGACGCGGGTCACTGGCCTGCGAAGTCGCAAGACGAATTTGGAACGGGGCGGGGCGGGAAGGGCAAACTCCCCCAGAAGCATCTTCATACGCCCGACCTGATTGTGGTAGACCCGCCCCGAAGCGGTCTGGGAGAACGCGTGGCGTGCCTGCTTGCCAACTCGAACGCGCCGCGCCTGACGTATGTTTCCTGCGACCCGGCAACTCTGGCTCGAGATCTTGTGCCATTGCAGGCAGCGGGCTATCGAGTCGATGAAGTGCATTTGGTGGATCAGTTTGCCCAAACCTACCATCTCGAAAGTGTCGTGCAGTTGGTGAGGTAGCTGCTGGTTTTCGTCCGATGGTTTCCTGGCGGTGGCACGGGCTACCGATTGGATTCTCTGCTCTGGAAATGACAAGGGCGGACTGCCCTGTGTCGAGCCACGTGTCTGCATGCAACAACCAGCGCAAACAATCCATCCTTCGCCAGGCCCGGCAATCTTCCATCACCTTCAACTCAGGCCAGCGCGCCAGCCTGTGTTCTGGGCTGCCGTTGCCTACTCCCTGGGAATTATTACCGGCGCGCACTCGCATTCCGCTGCCCTCTTGTGGATCGCGCCAGTCGCTCTGTGTTCTGTCGCGGCCCTCTGCTTTGTTCGCCAACGCGCTTGGCTCGCTAAAGCATTGGCATTCGGGGCCATTTTTCTTGCCGGGATCCTGCACATTGAGCTATGCGGACCCTCGCCGATTCGTGACCGCAGCCTGGATAAATTCGTCGACATGCAGCACGTGATTCTGACTGCGCACGTTACTCGCGGCGGCCGCTTGCGCGAAGAAGGCTGGAATGAGCTTCGCCAGAGCCTCGATATAGAGACCGAACAAATTACTAGTGAGGACAGACTAAGCATTCCCTTAAATACCGGAGTGCGTCTGGGTATTTATTCTCCAGATCCGTCCGGATCGTCGGCTGCCGGCAGGCGCGATTGCCGCGCCTGCTCCACGCATTCTCCACTACGGGGAACGCATTCGGCTACCCGTGAAGCTTCGAATTCCGAGAAACTTCCGCAACCCGGGCGCTTTCGACTACGAGGGCTATCTCGCAGAAAATGGCATTGCTGCGCTCGCCTCCGCAAAGGCAGAAGACTTAGAAGTGTTGCCTGGTTTTGCCGGCACGCGTGTTGAATTGCTGCGCGACCGTATTCATTCGAGCATCGTCGCTAAAGTGCGTACCCTGTGGCCGCCACAGCAAGCAGCTTTGCTTAATGCCATGCTGATCGGCGAAGACGCGTTCCTCGACCGCGACACTCGCGTCGATTTTCAGCGCTCCGGAACATATCACATCCTGGTGGTTTCCGGGATGAACGTCACCATATTAGCGTTCGTTGTTTTTTGGAGCCTGCGCCGGTTGGGGATCTCCGAACTGGTTGCAACTCTGCTGACCATCTCTTCATGCGTGGCTTACGCTTTCGTTACCCAGGTGGGCGCGCCGGTTTGGCGAGCTACGCTGATGTGCGCCATTTATCTCGCGACGCGGCTGCTCTACCGGGAACGAGCGATGATCAATGCGCTAGGCGCGGCCGCTTTAGGCGTGCTGATTTTCGATCCTCGTCAGCTCTTCATGGCCAGCTTTCAAATGACATTTCTCTGCGTCCTTGTTGTCGCCGCGATCGGCGTCCCGCTTGTCGATCGCTCCTCCCAACACTACCGCCAGGCATTAGCCCATTGGGATTCCGAGGATAATGGCGTGCGCCTGCTTCCTCGTGTCGCGCAGTTTCGCCTCGACCTGCGCCTGATCGCAGAACGAATGGGCCGATTTCTCGGCCAAGCGTTTTCGCTGCGCCTGGTTCGAGCGATTACGATCGCTTGTCTCGCCGCCTTCGAATTATTGCTGGTTTCAGCAGTGATGCAACTGGGTTTGGCTCTCCCCATGGCCTATTATTTTCACCGCGCCACCACGATCGGCATGCCCGCCAATGTTGCCGTCGTGCCTCTGACCCAGCTCCTGATGCCCACGGCAATCTTTGCAGTCTGCATCGGATACTTCTCTGTCACGCTGGCGAAGGTTCCGGCCTTACTCACCTCTCTCGCGCTGCAGGCGATCACCGGGACTGTTCATGGACTCGGCGGCTTGCGTCTCGCCGATCTTCGAGTAGCCACTCCGTCACCGCTCGCCATTGCTGCGGCATCTGCTGTCCTGGTTTTTGCCATGCTGTGCGCCCGGAAACACAGGCTGCTTATCTTTGCTGGAATCAGTGCGATGATATGCACATCCTTGGCGCTTGCGTTCATTGCTCCGAAAGCCTTAACCCATCCGGGAATGCTGGAAGTGACTTCTATTGACGTGGGCGAAGGAGATTCCATCTTACTGGTCATGCCGCAGGGCCGCTCTGTGCTCATCGATGCCGGCGGGCCGGTGGGGGGCACCAGTTCGCAACTCGATTTCGGCGAAGATGTAGTCGCGCCCTATCTGTGGACGCGCCGCATTTCGCGTCTGGATGCTGTTGCTATTTCTCACGGCCACTCCGATCACATCGGAGGCATGCCTGCGATTCTGAAAGATTTTCATCCCAAAGAACTATGGATTGGCCTGGTCCCGGCCAGTCGCGCTCTCCAAAGTCTGATTGCCGAAGCCCACACTTTGGGAATTAAAGTCGTACGTCATTGGGAGGGCGACGAATTTTATCTGGGAGGAGCGAAGGTTGACGTTCTCTTTCCGCCCGCAAATTGGCCTGTCGGAATGGAGCCGAAGAACAACGATTCCATGGTGTTGCACGTCAGCTACGGAACAACATCGGTTCTGCTGGAGGGTGATGCCGAAAAAGCTGTCGAGCGCCGCATCGCCAGTCTGCACCCGGAACACGCGGATCTGCTGAAAGTGGGTCACCATGGCAGCGCCACATCCACGACCCCGGAAATTCTCGAGGCGGTACACCCTGTCTATGCGATTATTTCTGTGGGATATCAAAACTCGTTCGGATTGCCCAAAGCCAGCGTGCTCGATCGGCTTGAGGCGTCTGGAGTGCATGTCTACCGCACCGATCTCGACGGCGCGGTTACGTTCTATCTTGACGGCCGAGGCGTTACTCCAAAGTTGGCAACTCCGCAGTAGAATCGTCGTCGCCAGCCGAAGGACCTTCGTCCGAAACCCCGGACTGCCGCGACTCGGCAATAATTCGCCTGGCTTCTTCTTCATCCCCTTGTCGCGCCAGGATGACCATTCCGCCCAGCCCTGGAAACGTGTCTTGTACCAGGCTCCCCGACATCAGATCGCTATCGATTCCGGCCGAATCGAGCAGACCCTTCACTACCAAGGCCTCAGATTCTTCTTCGGTTTCGAATACTTTGACCAGCTTTTCGTTCGGATCGGGCCGTGCTTCCCTAGCTTCGGATTGTGCCGCCATAATCTCTCCTCGCGAAACTCTCTGCCGGCGCAGACACGCCGCACTTTTGTGATTCTACGCCTGTTCCTTCATCCAGAGCGGTCTCTGGATAGGCATTTGATGGCCTCGCATCCTGTCCGCGATTCTCCGGCTAGCGGAAGACCCAGCACCTTCGGGCCGTTTGCTTTTTTTCAGGCTGAGCGCAGAATGCTGGAACTGACGCAACGGCCCGCTCCGCAGCAACGTCTAACTGGGAGCAGGAGTAGCTGCAAGGACCACATGACCCTCGGAGAACCGGCCGACCAACCCAGCAAGCAAGCTCTGCCTCAGCAGGAAGCCGCCGACGCGGAGGACGAAGCCAAGCGGCTCCGGCGTCTGCAAATCATGATGAGCATGGTCAGCTCGGTCATCACCCAGGACCCCAGCCTGACCATCGAAGAAGCCTCAGAACTGGCCGCTGGAGCCAAACGCGCCGCTCTCGCCATGTTTCCCGACAAAGAACTTGCCTATGATCTACTCTACAAACCCCGCCTGCAGCGCCTCATGCGCGAACGGTTTCGGTTGCAATAACCTCGATCGGCCTGTCATCCTGAGCGCAGCATTTGTTTTTCGCGAAGCGAGCAAATGCGCAGTCGAAGGATCCCTTGCATCTCAACCGATCGACAGGTTACGAGCAATAGTCCTAAAATGTGTTGTGATAGGACTAGAATTCTTCATCCTCAACCGGATTCCTCAGCGTCCCTACGCCCTCGACGCTGATTTCCAGTACATCTCCCGCTTTTACTGGTCCCACTCCCTCGGGTGTTCCCGTCGCAATCAGATCTCCGGGCAGCAGGGTCATTACGGCTGTGATGTATCTCATGACTAGGTCGACCGGAAACAGAAAATCCTTCGTCGTCGCCGACTGCTTGACTTCACCATTCACGCGCGTCTCTACGTGCACGCCCGCCCATGGATCGATTCCATCCGCCACAACCGGTCCCACCGGACAAAACGTGTCAAAACTTTTCGCTCGCGTCCACTGCCCGTCTTTCTTTTGCAGATCGCGCGTGGTCACATCGTTCAGGCAGGTGTACCCAAGAATATACGGTCGCACATCTTCATCGTCGCGGATGTGCCGGCACTTTTTTCCGATCACAATGCACAACTCGCCCTCATAGTCCACACGCTCGGAGATCTTCGGACGCTTCACAATTCCACCTGGGGCCAGTAGCGACGAATCCGGTTTCAAAAAAATCACTGGCTCGGTTGGAACTTCATTCCCTAACTCTTTCGCATGCTCGCGATAGTTGCGTCCCACGCACACAATCTTCGAAGGGCGCACGGGAACCAGCAAACGCGCCTCTTCCAGCGCAATCGGATCGATGCGCTTCGAACGCAACCCTTCAACATCGCCATCCGATTCCTCCGGGGGCGTCAAGAGAATGCGCACAATCGATTCGCGTCCGGCAACCGGTTCCACAAACCCGTATTGCGCCTGCGCGTTCAATAGAAACCTGCAATATTTCATGGCAAATCTATCTAATCACGAGAGGGAAAGGTGCGGGGAAAATTCTTGCGAAAGAAAGTTCTAGTGCGGAAGGCAGCCTGAAAAAGCCGTTGACCTGCGAGGCCGATTATGCCCGCTGCACTCCCCCTAGCTTTCGCAACGCGTCGACGATCTTCTGCGACCACACTGAAACCTGCTCATCCCTGAGTGTTCCTTCATCCGATTGCAGCCGCGCCCGCAGCAAAATCGAATATTTTCCTGGCTCAACCGATCCGCCACGAAAAATTTCAACCGGCTGAAATTCGCGCATTTCAGGGATGCGCAGAGCCCGCACCGCTCTTTGCATAGTTCCGAACCCAACTTCATCCGGGAAAATGAACGAAAAATCCCGTTCCACAGTCGGATATTTCGCTAGCGGTTTGTACACAATCTTGCGTAACCCGCGCACGTGCAGTTGCTCCAGATCAAATTCAGCGAGATACACGCCCTGCCGTAACTTTCGCGAGTTCTTGATGGCTTCGGTGATCTGGCCAAATTGCGCTACAGGTATGCCATCCATCAGGGCACGCGCCGAGCGACCATGATGAAAATATTCCGGAGTTTCCCGATCGAAGGTCAGCTGATCATGAGCGAATGCCGCCAACAGATTTTCCACGTCGCCTTTGAAAGCACGGAATTCTTCTGCCCCCAATTCCGAGGGCGATGATTTCGAATCTTTGCGACTTACATCGAGCAGCGAACTCAGCGAGATGCTTGCCTTCACCGCACTCGCAGTAGCTGCCAGACAAAGCCGCTCCGGCTCTGCCCGTTCTCCATTCTGCATCTCATACACACGTCCCATTTCAAACAGTCGTACATCTTCGACGTCGCGATTCAGATTTCGCGCAAGCATGTCGAGCATTCCCGGAACCATCGTGGTTCTCATTACCGACGCCTCTGCGCTGAGCGGATTTTCGATCTCCAGCACCGAAGCCGCCGAAAACTTCTCTGCGTCTTCATGCGAAATGAAACTTAGCGAAA
This sequence comes from Candidatus Sulfotelmatobacter sp., assembly GCA_030040725.1. Taxonomy (GTDB): domain Bacteria; phylum Acidobacteriota; class Terriglobia; order Terriglobales; family Acidobacteriaceae; genus Sulfotelmatobacter. The sequence continues at coordinate 13,638 of JASHTD010000462.1, forward strand.
CTGCCTCGTTATATCCGAGAGCGAGCGCGCGTTGCCGCAAGGTCGTATCGGCATGAGCGTTCGGCAGGTCTAGGACCGCCCCAGCGTAAGTCGGCAAAGTATTCTCAAACTTGTCATATCCGTGCAACCGCGCGATCTCCTCGATGAGGTCAATCTCGCGTTCCACGTCGAGTCTCCAGCTAGGAATGTGAACCTCAAACTCGACACCCGCCTGCCCCTCTGGAATTAATCCGAATCCGAGCTTCTTTAAAATGCGAAAAATCTCGACCGTCTTCAAATTCCCGCCGAGAATGCGATGAACCTCGGCCAGCCGTAGGATCACGGGAGCCTGATCCAGTTTTTCGGATACAACGTCCACTACGTCTCCGGCCGGTTCGCCGCCGCCGGAAGCGAGAATCAGTTCCGCCACGAGGTCGCAAGACAGAATGGTCGATTCAAAGTCCGCGCCCCGTTCAAAGCGGTGCGAAGCGTCCGTGTGAATCCCATGCCGGCGCGCGGTTTTCCGCACCGTTAGTGGATCCCACCAGGCAGATTCAATCAATATATTTTTCGTCTTGTCGGTGATCATCGTGTCCCAGCCGCCCATGACTCCAGCGAGTCCAACGGGCCGCTTCGCGTCTGCAACGACAAGGTCCTCGGAACTCAGCGTGCGTTCCACTCCATCGAGTGTTTTCAGCTTTTCTCCCTTTTTTGCATGACGAATGACAAGCCGTCCGCCTTGGAGCAAATCTAAATCGAAGACGTGTGTAGGCTTGCCCATCTGCCACAAAACGTAATTCGTCGCATCGACCGCGTTTGAAATTGGCCGCTGATCGAGCAATTGAAGGCGATGGGCAATTTTCTCCAGAGAAGGCTTGATGCGGGTTCCGCGAATCACGCGTGCAGAAAAGCGCGGACAAAGTTGCGGTTCTTCGACAGAGATGGGAAACGCAGCGCCGCTTGCGGATTTTGTCGAAGGCTGATGGCTGAAGGCTGAGAGCGGCTTCAATGGCACGTCATAAATCGCTGCCGCCTCGCGCGCCACGCCGTAATGATTCATCGCGTCGGGGCGATTCGTTCCGATCTCCATTTCGAAGACGGTATCGGCACCCGATCCGCTGATGCCCTCGACCGCGATGCCGACTGCAGTCAACTCTTCGGCAAGCCGCCGGTCATCGACGGGCAGATCGACGAAATCACGAATCCATCGAGTAGAGAGTTTCATCTTGCGCTAGATCAGAACAGCGGGGACCGCGTCATGCCCACTGCCGCAAAAATCTCACATCGCCCTGAAAGAACAGCTGCAAATCATCCACTCCATATTTCAACAGCGCGACCCGATCCGCGCCCATGCCAAACGCGAATCCGGAAACTTTCTTCGGGTTATAGCCGTTGTCTTTCACGAACTCGAGCACATTCGGATCGACCATGCCACAGCCAAGAATCTCGATCCATCCCGTCTGCTTGCATGGACGGCACGGTCCACTATCTCGCTTTCCACTCCCGCCGCAGATGAAACAGGAAATGTATAACTCCGCACTCGGCTCCGTGAATGGGAAGAATGACGGCCGGAAACTTGTCTTTACGCTCGATCCGAAAAATTCCTTCATCGCGTGATCGAGTGTGCCTTTCAAGTCGCCGAATGTAATATTGGTATCGACCGCCAGTCCTTCAATCTGATGAAACATCGGCGAATGGCTCGCGTCGGGAGGGTCGTTGCGGTGCACGGTTCCGGGAATCACGATGCGAATCGGCGGACGCATCTTTTCCATGGTGCGAATCTGCACCGGCGAAGTGTGCGTGCGCAGCAGTAACCGCTCGCGCTGCGGCTTCGATTGTTGCCCAGCGATGAATATGGTGTCCTGGGTGTCCCGCGCTGGATGGTTCGGTGGAAAATTCAGCGCCTCGAAGTTGTAGTAGTCCGTCTCGACTACCGGACCCTCGGCGATCGAATAACCCAGCCGCTGAAACACGGCACACATTTCGCGCGAAGTTTTCATCACCGGATGCTCGGCCCCAATTGGACGGCGGATTCCCGGAAGAGAAATGTCGACAGGCCCAACCTTATCGAGCGCATAAGCCTCGAGGGCAGCGGCCGGAACTTCTACCCCCAGATGCACAACTTGAATTTGGCCCGTTTCCCACCATTTGCGCAGGCTTTCCGCTGTCTCCTCGACTTGCTTCTTAAGATCATTGACAGTCTGACCAGCCAACTTCTTCGCCCCTTTTGGGGCGGACTTCAGCCATAGCTCGTTGACCTGAGTCACGATGCCGTTCTTACGCGCCAGCCAACGATCACGAAAGGTCTTCCACTGCTCGGGGCTCTGCACACTCAGCTCTTCCTGCTTGAGCGCGGCACGCAGATCGGCCGCCGATTTCTCCAGCACATCAGCCGAGTAGTCCGTAAGTTTGGGAACGGTGTAAGGCATTGCTGCGATGACCGAAACTGATGTCATTCCGGACTGGGCAGAATGCCCGGTGAGGAACCTGTTTTCCATCATCACCATCAAAAAGCAGGTTCCTCGCCGGACTCAGCGCGCTTGTGCGCCCCTCTCGTTCGACTCGGAATGACAAGATTTAAATAGAATGCTGAAGATGGCACGGCCTAAGCCGTGCCCTGATACGAACCGTTGCGAGTGCCCCATCCTAACCGCGTCTTGTGCGGTTAGGATGGGATCAAGACTAGCCGATTGCCGCTTTCGCCTGAGTCGCCAGATTGGCAAACGCAGCCGCATCTTTCACAGCCAAATCCGCCAGAATCTTGCGGTCCAGTTCCACCCCTGCCTTCTTCAATCCGTGGATGAACTGGTTGTAGCTCATTCCGTTCAGCTTGGCAGCAGCGCCGATGCGCACGATCCACAGTGACCGATACTGTCGTTTGCGCTGCTTGCGCCCGGCATAGGCAAACTTGAGGCCACGTTCGACCGCTTCTTTCGCCGATCGGTAGAGCTTCGATTTAGTAAGGAAATAACCGCTAGCGCGGTCTAATATTTTTTTTCTCTTCGCGCGGCGTTTGGTTCCGCGTTTTACACGAGGCATGATCTTCTCCTTTTTTGCTTTCTGTTTACTGGCGGCTGGAGGCAGGATGTGCACTCGGCACTGGCCTCTTCACGCGCCTGGAGTCATTGCGCAATCTGGCGATTGATGATCCAGCCATTGAAAACTGGATTTTCCAGCTTTTTCCCAAGCGCTCAATGACTCAGTCGCAAGATCACTCAATTCGCTCACTGATACGGAATCATCCGCTTTACTTTGGCAAGATCGCCGTGGCTGACCAGCGTCGCCTTGCCCAGTTTGCGCTTCCGTTTCTTGTCCTTCGACGTCAGAATGTGCCGCAGGTGCGAATGTCCCCGCTTCACTTTGCCTGTCGCCGTTTTCTTGAAGCGCTTGGAAGCGCCCTTGTGCGATTTCAACTTTGGCATAAATTCCTCAACAATCGTTCCTCGGCTGCTGTTTATCAGCCGCCAGCTGGATATTCAAACTATGTTGCTTTGGAAGTCAGCGCGGTGCGCGCCCGTCCTCGGCGAAAACCAGATAGCAGATACCGAAATATGTTGAAGCCTGAAGCAGTAAAGACAAACCTTGTGGTGCGAACTACGAACCTGTGTTCGAAACCTGCACTGCATCCGCCTGTACCGGCTTGTGCTCCTGTGGAGCTTGCTCCTGCACCTGCTTCGCGCGCATTTCCTGTTTGGCCTTTTGCTTGGCTTCTTTTTCGCGTTCCTTCTCGCGCTCGGCAGCCGTTTTCTTCGGCGCCAGGATCGCGTGCAGTGTATTTCCTTCCTGCCGGGGACGGAACTCCACGATGCTGTGCGGTTCCACGTCCTTGATCAGGCGCTCCAGAATCTGCCGGCCCAAACCGGTGCGTGTCATCTCGCGGCCGCGAAAGAAAATAGTTGCCTTGACTTTGTCGCCGCCATCCAGGAAACGCAGCACGTGATTTTTCTTGGTCTCGTAATCGTGGTCATCCACGTTGATGCGGAATTTGACCTCTTTTACAGTGATCGTCTTCTGATGTTTCTTGGCTTCGCGTTCTTTCTTTTCCTGTTGGTAGAGATATTTCCCGTAGTCCATAATCCGGCACACCGGGGGCTGGGCCGTAGGGGAAATCTCAACCAGATCCAAATTCTTACTGCGAGCCAATCGAATCGCTTCGAACGGAGGCATCACGCCAATTTGTTCGCCTTCATCACCAATCACGCGAACTTCGCGCGCTCGAATGCGATCGTTAATTCGAATAAAACGTTTGTCGATACGGTCCTCCGCGCTCTAAGCGACTGAGAATACAAGATTATAGCATGCGGATCAGGTGAGAATTTAGACTTGCCCGGCGCGAGTTCGCAGTTCGTAAATTGGGATTCGTCGCGGAAAGCGAAAGCGCCGCCGCTGGTTTCAGGTCGCGTGCGGTGCGCATATTTCTTGCTATGGTTGATTGAGAGACTATTGCGGAAGTTTGAAGTTCACCGTGATCTGAGTCTGGATCTCCACCGGTTCGCCATTCAGCAAATATGGCTTGTATTTCCATTGCTTCACTGCGTCGAGTGCCGCGCGAGCAAGCTCCTTGTCTCCGCTGACCGCTTTTACCTCGGAGATGGTGCCAGTTTTGGCGATGGTCGCCGTGAGCTGAACCGAGCCCTCAATGCGCATCGCGAGCGCCGTTGGCGGATAAACCGGCTGTACAGCTTTCATCAAAAGCCCGCGCGACACTCCTTGCGAAATCACCAATCGCTGCAGGACGGGCGTCGCCGTGGCAGCCGGGTCAAGCTTCGGCAAAGCTTCGTCGGAGGGAGAAATCCCGGTCATGCTCAAAGCCGGGGCGGGTGCATCAGCGTTCTCCGCTGGTTTGGGGGTCGGCTTGCCGTTGTCGCTCTTGATCACGATTGGCTGAGGAGCCGAAGCCGAAGCCGGGAGCGTATTCTCAGCCACGGAGGCATCTTCCTTGGTTTCTTTTCCCGCAGCGTTTTCTTTTGCAGAATGGCTTTCTGATTTCGCGCTCTTTGCGGGTTTTTGAATCTCGGTTTTTTGGCTTTCAAAGCTCGGCGGCACAGAGGTTTGAAGATCGGAAGTTTGCGTCTCTGCGATTGGTGGTGCGCCCTGCGGCACCGGAGCTGGAGTAGGCGGAGCAGGAGCTGGCATCGGCCGCGTCGCCACGCTGGCCGGCGTTGCAGCCGTCGATTTCAGCGAATTCCATTTCATCCATGCGGCATAGCCGCCGGCTGCAATCAAAATAACGGCAACCGCGCCGATCAGTGCGCTCTTCCCACCGCTGGATTTAGCTTTCGCTCGGGCGCCTACCGTTCCACCAAACGTAAGAGTATGAGTGGAAGCCGGCATTTTTCCGGGCGATGCTGCATGATCTCTTGAATCGGTTGTGATTTCGTGCTCCGCAGGTTCGGAAATTCTTACGGATTCCGCAGGAGGGCTTGCCTTGAGCTCGCGCGCCGGCGCCGGTGCGCTGGCAGCGAAGCTTGAAGAAAGATTGCCTTGCGGATGAAGCTCTGTGGCTGGAGCCATCTTCGGGGGAGAAGACACGTCTGTCGCCGATGAAGAAGACGCATGAGAACTTAATTCGCTATCTTGTGGAGAGCTTCCACTTAATGGAGATTCGGAAATCGATGCAGCCGTCTCCGCAGCAGTGGATGTCACACTCGGCTGTACACTTGGCCTCGGCATCGAGATAACATTCGCTGACGCCGCAGAAGTCGCCGCTGGCGCTGTTCGGGTTTCAACCGTACTCGGAGTTGGTGGTTGCGAGGCTGGCTTGGCTGAAACTGGGCTTGCCGGCGAGGACTTCGAGGGCGCCGTTCCCGCCGCGCTCCCGTTCGCCGGTTTAGCCCCTTCGTTCTTGCGCAATAAACCGCGCGCCACGCGCAACGTGCCTTTGGTCTGTTCCACATTGATCGGCTTGGTAAGAACCAGATTGGCGCCGATGCGGAAAGCTTTTGCTACTCCCGCTTGCCCTTCTACGATAGCGACTGCCAATGCTCCCTGGTTGTTGGGAGCACTGCGGGCACTCTTGAACAGCAGCGTCGCATTCTGCTCATTTTCACAGTCCACTACAACCGCATCGAAACGCTCTCCCATGAACTTCTTGACCGCGGCGAATGGTTCTGTGCAGGCCGTGACATTGAAATCGAGTTCGCCAAGAACCTGGGTTACCGTGCGGGCGGTCTTTTCGTCGGGGCAGAATAGGAGAGCTTGGTAACTCATAATAGGGTCATCGTAGGTACAGTCGTAAGGAGCATCAAGTTACGCTGGTAATTCGGCGTGATCGTGTTTTGCTTGCCGGCAGCGGCATTTGCCGCTGCCGCGGCCGAAATCAAGCCGGGCAGATACAATTCCCTTCATGCGCATCCCGCTCTGGCTGAAAGTGTTCTGGACGGTATGGGTCCTCGTGTGGGCGCCAATTTATTGGCGGCAATATGGAGCGCAAAATTTTCTCTTTTTCTGCGATCTTGGCAATATTCTGATCGCCTGTGGCTTGTGGCTGGAAAGTCCGCTGATCTTTTCCTGGCAGGCGTGCGGGCTACTGCTGTTTCAGGCTCTATTTATTCTCGACCTCGCCGGCGCACTCGTAAGTGGGCGTCATCTGATCGGCGGAACGGAATACATGTTCGATCCGCACATTCCTCTGATCGTGCGCCTGCTGAGCCTTTTTCATATCGTAACGCCGCCGCTGCTTCTCTGGGGAATCTGGCGATTAGGCTACGACGGGCGCGGCTGGAAACTGCAGACACTGACCACTTGGATTGTCATCCCGATCAATTATTTCTGGCGGCCGCAATACGATGTGAACTGGGCCCGCGGCTTACGCTTTCAGGAACAACATGCCGTGCCAGGAATCGTGTACGTCTTGACATATCTCATCGCTGTCCCACTTGCGGTGTATTTTCCGACACACCGGCTTCTGGCGTGGTGGATGAGGGGTCGCAATGCACAAGCCTGAAATCGGAGGATTAGCGGTCTTTAACTTCCGCGGATTTCTTGCCATGCGCCGAGGCCGCAATCTGCTTCGCAGCACTTTCAGATTGATTGTGGTCCGCCGGCACCTTGGCGGCCGGATCGCCGCTCAAATAAAGCGTTTGTGACGGAGATGCGAGGTTCGTTCCAGAGTCTTCGACGAAGTTCATGATCCGCAGCAGCAAGTCTTCCCGCACTTCCGCGAATTCGTTGAAATCTCTTGTCAGGATGTAGCAAACCAGTTCCACATTGATCGATCCCGTGGCTAGTTCGATGAGCCGCACGCGAACTGTTTTCGTCTCTACTCTCTGATGTTTCTCCAGGACGGCGCGGATTTCCGACAGCACATAGCGGACATTGTCCGAAGTGGTGTTGGCATGCAGTCCCAGAACCGTTTTAAAGAGCATCTTGTCGCGGCGGCTGAGATTTTCCACGTTAATCGTTGCGACCGTGCCGTTCGGGATGGCCAGCAATGTTCGCTCTTCCGTGCGCACGCGAGTGGAACGCAGGCCAATATCTTCTACTGTTCCCGTGCGATCGCCGAATTTGCACACGTCGCCAACGCGGATAACCTCGTCGCCTAAGACAGAAACTCCGCCGAACAGATTGGCGATGGTCTGCTGCGCGCCAAAGCCAATCGCGATGCCCCCGATTCCCAGGCCGGCGAGCGCCGTGGTCATGTTGAAACCGAGGACGCCAAAAATCGAAAACACCGCCATCACGAACACGGCCGCTTTCACCATACGTTCGCCGAGAGCGATGAGCGAACCGGTCCCTCCATGGCCGCGCGCGAGAGCCCGGGTGCGCACGCGCCACAGAAACCAGCGAATGACGCGCCAAAGAATCCAGTTAGCTCCAATGATCACCGCGACCGCGGTTACCTGGACGTAGTAATGGCGCAGCAGCAGCGGCATTCCGAGATATCCTGCGAGCACCCGGTGGGCGAGCGTAGCAATGAGCAGCCAGGCCGGACCGGAGACCGAGCGCCACGATGTGGGAGGCTGGCCGTGTCTGTGTCCCCACCAGCGAATGGGGATCTGCAAGACCAGCAGGAGCACCCAAGCCGCTGCCGCTGCGACCGGGATCAGCACGATGAGAGCGAACCATTGCCAGAGGGGCATCCCGGCAAGCTGGTGCTTGACGATCCACTTGGGCAGGCGCGTTTCCACTTGCCGCGCTTCGACCTGATCGTACAGTTCAGGAACTTTCTCGAGAGTCTCCGACGAAATCAGCCAGATCTTTCCCACGTTCGGCTGGGTGACGCGAATCAGTTCCAGCGGAGCTTCCACATCTCCGGAGGACATAGTGCCGAGATTTTGCCGGTCGAGCGGAATGTTTTCCTGCGGCGTGCCTTCGGGCTGCTTGCTTGGTTTCAGATTGCCGGCGAACGAGCGATCCATGACGACCTTCAGCTTCATCGCCAGCGTGTCGCCTTCACTTTCGCGGCGCGCGCTGTTCATCTGCAAATATTGAGCGGCGATGCTGTAATTGCCGGCCTGCGCCGCCTGCAGAAACCCGAAAACGGTGCCGTACGGCGTATCGCGCCCGAACTGGTCCGAGGGCGTCTTAGCAGAACTCGAGGAGCTTGACGGCTGCAGGATCTGGCTTAGCGGGCTTTGCGCCCAGGCAGGTAAAGAGAGCGCGAGACTTGCCGCCAGCCAGAAAATTGCTCTCTGAAAATTCGACATGCGTGTATTTCCTGCGCCGGCGCCCCACGTGCTTGCAGACGAAAATTCAATTGTAGCGGAAGCGTGCTTCTGATAACGCGCGGTTTGCCGGATTCATCCGCGCTTAGGCCGGAAGACGTGCGTGCTCGTGCCAAAGAAAACTTCTGCCGCTTCCATTACCGTTTCGGACAGAGTGGGATGGGGATGAATAGTCAGCGCGATGTCTTTTGCCAGCGCAGCCATCTCGATGGCGAGGACACCTTCGGCGATGAGTTCACCTGCGCCTGCCCCGACAATACCGACGCCGAGCACACGCTCGGTCTGTGGATCGATGATCAGCTTGGTCGTGCCATCCGGACGGTCAAGCGTCATGGCGCGTCCGGAAGCACCCCAGGGAAACTTCGCGACCTTCACTTCGCGATTCTCTTTCTCCGCCTGAGTCTCGGTGAGCCCGGCCCACGCGACCTCAGGATCGGTGAAGACGACGGCGGGAATTGCGTTTGGTTCGAAGGCGACTTTGTGCCCGGCGATGGCTTCAACCGCAGTGCGGCCTTCGTGCGAAGCCTTGTGAGCGAGCATCGGCTCGCCGACTACATCGCCGATGCTATAGATCGAAGGATCGGCGGTCTGCAATTGTTGGTTCACCTCGATGAATCCGCGAGCGTTGATTCTAACCTGTGTCTTCTCGATGCCGGGTATCTCAGAGTTGGGCTTGCGTCCGACAGAAACCAAAACGCGGTCAAAGACTCTTTCGCGTTGATCGTCTTTTATGTCCTTGCCTTCAAATGTCGCTCGAATCCCCGTTTTCTCTTCTTTCAGCGAAGCGACAGTTGTGTTGAGCAGAATTGTCTCGAACATGTTTTCCAGACGCTTGTGTAACGGAACTACCAAGTCGCGGTCCGCTCCGGGAAGCAATCCGGGCAGCATTTCGACGACCGTAATGCGCGTTCCGAGCGCGGCATACACGGAGCCGAGTTCGAGCCCGATATAGCCGCCGCCGACCACAAGCAGACTGCCGGGAACGTCTTCAAGATTCAGAGCACCGGTGGAATCCATCAGGCGCGGTGAATCGATCTTCAATGCCGGGATGATTGCAGGGCGTGACCCGGTGGCGATGATAATGCGGTCGAACGAGAGGCTTGTTTGCGTGTTGTCGGCCTTGTTCACGCGCAGAGTGGTGGAGTTTTCGAACGCGGCGCGTCCTTGGAGGTATTCGACCTTGCGCTGCTTTGAGAGTATGCCCAGGCCGCCAGTGAGTTTCTTGACGACACTTTCTTTCCACGTACGCAAGCGCGCGAGATCGATGTTCGGGCGCGGGAAGTCGATGCCCCAGTTTTTGGCTTGTTGTGATTCTTCAATTAACTTCGCGACGTGCAGGAGTGCTTTCGATGGAATGCAGCCGCGGTACAGGCACACGCCGCCGGGGTTGAGCTCAGGATCGATGAGCGTGACATTCATACCGAGATCCGCGGCAAGAAAAGCGGCGGCATAGCCGCCGGGCCCGGCGCCAATCACGGCGATTCTAAGAGACGAACTTTCAGCCATTTTTGGAATTGTCATCCTGAGCGAGGATTTTGCCTGGCAAACGCCGGGCAAAACCGCAGTCGAAGGATCCCTACTTAAAGCTGAGGCTCTGCAATTTGGAAACCTTGCACGCCTGAAAACTCAAACTCTCGAACTTCAGCCTTGCACCGACAGCAAAAACGGCTGTTCGAACGCCTCTGCGACCCAGCGCAGAAAACGCGCAGCATCGGCTCCATCAATGAGGCGATGGTCGTAGGAAAGCGAGAGCGGCAGAATGAGCCGCGGCTCGAATTTCCCATCAATCCATTCTGGCTCCATGCGCGAACGAGACAGGCCGAGGATCGCGACCTCCGGATGATTCACGATCGGAGTAAACGCGGTGCCACCGATGCCGCCGAGATTGGTGATGGTAAAAGTTCCGCCCTCCATGTCGGCTAGCGTAATTTTCTTTTCTCGCGCCTTCTGCGACAGCTGCGATAGTTCCACTGCTAGCTCAACAATATTTTTCTTATCCACGTCGCGGATCACGGGAACCAGCAAACCGCGATCCGTATCCGCCGCTACGCCGATATGAATGTATTGCTTGTAAATGATTTCGTCCTTCTCCATATCGATAGTGGCATTGAACTGCGGAAATACCTTCAGCGCCGCTGCGCAGACTTTTAACGCGATGGCGGTCAC
>JASHTD010000463.1 GCA_030040725.1 Candidatus Sulfotelmatobacter sp.
CAAACGTCGACGCAACCGCCGCACAGAATGCACATACTGCCGTCTTCGGGCGTACCTTCGAAAATCGTATTGACCCAGCAGTGCAGGCAGCGTTGCGCTTCCGCAACCGCTTCGGAAGCGTCGTAGCCGACTTCTACTTCAGTGACGCCGGTGCGGCGCTCAAGGGGAAGCATCGGCACCGGCTGGCGAATAATGTCGAGATAATCCAGCGGCATGCTGTGCCGCTTCAGCACCTCGACTTCGATAATTGGCTCGGGATGCTTATTCTTGCGAAGGTATTCGTCGATTCCAACGGCGGCGCGTTTGCCATCGCCGACGCTGTCGATTATCAGGCGGGGACCGAAAACGCAGTCGCCGCCGGCGAAAATGCCAGCAGCTGAAGTCATCAGCGTCTGCGGATTTACGGCGATCAGGCCGCGCGGAGACAAACCGACTTTATCTTCTGGGGTGAGGAAGTCGAGGCGCGGAGCCTGGCCGATCGCCATAATAATGGTGTCGCATTCGATTTGGCTTTCACTGTCCTCGTAGAAGGCCGGATTGAAGCGCCTGTTCTGATCGAAGACCCACTTGGTCTTGAGCGTCTCGAGCGCGATGACCTTGCCGTCTTTGCCAATCATCCGCTTAGGGCCAAGACCTGGGTGCATGCGGATGCCCTCTTCTTCGGCTTCCTCTATTTCGTCAAGGGCGGCGGGCATTTCTTCGCGACGTTCCAGACAGACGAGATTCACTTCACGCGCACCCATGCGCAGCGCGGAAAGCGAAATATCGACCATCTCCCGCGTAGCGACCGCGCTCATGCTTTCGGCCGAAGGTTCGGCATCCTGGACGCCGCCGGCATGTTGACGCACGACCTCGCGAGCCGCCGAGCGGGCCACGTCCATGGCGACGTTGCCGCCGCCGATCACGATCACCTTCTTTCCAATCGTGAATTTATAGCCGAGGTTCACGTTGAGCAGAAAATCGATTCCTTTATGCACACCGTCGAGATCGACGCCCGGGATGCTCAGATCGCGACTGCGATGCGCGCCCACTGCTATGAGCACGGCATCGAACCCCTGGCGGCGCAGATCCGAAACCGTGAAGTCGCGGCCCGCAGCCTGATTCAATTTCAAAGTAATGTCGCCGGTCTCAAGAATCTCGCGCACTTGTGCTTCCACTACGTCGCGCGGCAAGCGATATTCGGGGATACCTAGATAGAGCATTCCGCCCGCGACCGGCGCGGCTTCGAAAATCGTGACGGCATATCCCATCAGGGCGAGATCGTGTGCGGCCGAGAGCCCTACCGGGCCGCCACCGACCACGGCGACTTTATACGGAAGTCTGTTTTGCCCCCGTCCCGCGTTAACAAGGATGGGGTGCTTCGACTCGGGCCCGAACTGCTCGGTGAGAAAACGCTTAAGTGCGCGGATCGAAATAGGACGGTCAATCTCGCCTCGGCGGCAGGCCGTTTCGCAGGGGTGCGCACACACCCGTCCACAAATGCTGGCCAGCGGATTGGGATCGCGGGCGATGCGATAGGCTTCTTCGAAGCGGCCCTCGGCGATCAAACCGACATAGCGTCCGGCGTTGGTATGCGCCGGGCAAGCCATCATGCAGGGGAAATTCGTGTTCAGCCAATTTCCATCGACTTTCTTATTTTTGTATCGCTTCAGCATGAAGGTGTTTCTTATCCAGCAGCGGTTGAGCGTCAAGTTGATTTCCTGACGGCCCTCGCCGTCAGGCACAGAGTGAAACGCGGGGAGCGCTATGGAATGCTGCTCCCCGGCTCCCCCTACTTACTCAGAGTGAAATCCGCCTTGCCGCCCCCGGCCACAGTTACGGGTTTGGATTGGTTCTTCGCACCTTCGTGCCATGCAACAACCGAGTAGCTGCCGTCGGGAACGTCTTTGATCTTGTAGTTACCACTGTCGTCGGTCTCGGCAAAATAGGGAGTCGGGCTGACGATGATATATCCTTCCATTTCCGGGTGAACGTTGCAGAGCAGCGGCACTACCCCCGCCTTATCGAAGGTGTAGGGTCGCTTTTCACCTTTGGGCCAAGTTCCGAGATTGTGCCCTGCTTTCTTGTCGGTGCCGATGGCGGACCAGAAAACATTGTGTTGCACATTGTCGCTATTTAGAAACTCAACGGTTGTGCCCTGTTGCACGATCATGATGTGCGGCGCGAAAAGCAGTCCCTTTTGATCCATGACCGGATGCTCTTTAGGAGCGGGAAAAGTTTTGCCCGCAATTACGTCGACGTAAACCACCGACTTACCTTTCATCCCGCCAACCTTGCCTTCGATGTCGCCGGCCCGCGCCGCCGTGCTCAACCCAACAATCAACAACCCCATGATGAATCTCTTGTAGCTCATTGCATTTTTCTCCTTTGAATTTGCCCATTAGTAATTGCCGGCTCGCGTTTTAGAAGAGAAACTTCGCGTCCAGATAGATCGTGTTGTTCGAACTCGCGTTACGGCCCGCGCCGTCATAGTCGGCGCTGCCGCCGTTGAAGCGTGTATAGCCGGTGTATTGGGCCGCGAGTTGCAGATTCTGCCATGGCCAGTACGAGACGTTGCCGATGTACCCGGCGCTTCTCGGGTCGCCATTAAAAAATCCGGTCAGTGCTCCCGGGGCATACAGCGAAGGATCTGCAGTACCGGTGGTATCGAACCAACCGAATGTGCCGGTAACGCGGTTGCCGAAGTGGTATTCGATATTGGGCATAACCGTGTTCAGATGGTGCGGGCCAAACGTTGTCGCGCCCTGAGCGACGCTGGATAACAGATCGGAGTTTTCACGGATATACGTGCCCCGGAATGAGAGCACGTCTTTTCTAAATATCGTGCGATCGATCTGGGTATCGAAGGCGAAATCGGTGTACTCATCCTCCGGGCCAGTGGTCCCGCCGGCGCCTACTATCTGATTGGGAGTGGACTGCACATGGATGCCGTAGGTGCCGATCTCATATTGTGTCTTGGCAGTCAGTTGCTGCCATGCGGCGCGCCAATAGGGTGCAACCCCGTGAATGTTGTATGAGAAACCAGTTCCTGGATTGGGCTGCGGACCGCCCACGTGTTCCGAGCGATAGGCGATTACATCCAGATACAGATGGTTGTTCCACATCGCGTAGGCGCCCAACCCCGCGACGTCTTGCGCGAGCGCGCCATCAATGATCGGACTTGCTCCGGGCGTAGGCGCAAAATCGCTGGCAATCCACGGGTAACCCCACGCCGGCGTACTGTTCCAGAGATCTTCCACGGTCGGATTGTTATTGAGGTCAAGACCGTAAACCAATTCCTTGCCGCTAAGTTTTGTCGCCTTCGCGTAACGGATATCGGTGTTATCGCTGGTGAAATGGTCGTCATGAGTATCGTAAGTTACTTGAAGAAAGCTGCCGACGTGGCTTGTCCATGCGCCCGAGAGAAAAAGAGAGAAATCCTGAGGGAATTCAAAACTGCCATTCTGGGTCGTCGGTATCGGAGACTTGGTTGAAGTAAATGAGGTCTCGAGCATCACCGACAGAGGCAGGGAAGAAAACAGATCAAGGGCAGCGCGTGCTTTTCCTCCATCCGTGTGGATCACCTTCGTCTCATCTGCCCGATCGGTATAACCGAGGAGCTTAAATCTGCGTCCGGCGGGGTTCAGTTCCGGGGGCGTGTAGTGGCATCCGCTGCACGCCAAACCAGTCTGCCGCGCATAGCTTGGAACCGCTGATGCGGCGGGCGGATTCACGGCGGCAAGACACAGCAAAAGGGTGATCGGAACTGCAAGACGCAAACGGACCGCCACTCTCTTCAGGCGCAAGTTCATTTTGTCTCCCGAAATCAGCTGATTGTTGTATCAGTGAGGCTGTAGTTTCCGCCCAACGGATACATTTCGCCGTGACAAAGCACACCGTTTACGGTGACGTGTGTCACAGAGCGAAATCTCTGGGGTGACCAACCTCAAAGCTTCTTGTGGCCTTGATCAAGATTTCCAAAAGAATTGTGGGTATTAAAGAACTTTGCGTAATCCGTCGCGGATCGTAGGCAGAAGTCAGGGGCAACAGGGAGCGCACGCTTGTTCAAAGACGGTGAACACCTCATGCGGCTGGCGGCCGTCTTCGTATTGGGTTTGGCCGCATTCGTGATTCTGAGGGCCGCAGTAGTACCTCGTAGCTTTGGCCAGTACGGTCAACTACCGAGGTGCAGCGATCGCCGAGATTGCCTCGCGGCCAATTGCGTTAGCCGGGCATGTGACTTGCGAATCCTGCCATAGTGACATTGCGGATCAGAAAAAGCTGGGCAAGCACGTAGTTGTTGCCTGCGAGGCTTGCCATGGAGCCTTAGCCGCACACGCGGAAGATCCCACTTCCGTGCAACCCAAGAAGCTGGATACAGCGGTCGTCTGTGCCCGTTGTCACGAGGCGAACAGCGCTAAACCGAAGTGGTTTCCGCAGGTTCTCGATCTACCGAATCGGCGAGAGCAAGTTCTTTTTTTGCCAATTCCAGGTTCTTCGTCAGAATTTGAATCGAATTACGAACCCCGCAGTCGGGGTACCATCCGAACACGCCGTAGATGGCATAGCGGAGCGTACAGCTATCACAGACGACTTCGGTTTCGAGCTGTTTTTCACGGTAATACTTAATAGGATGAGGAGTACCAGGCTTCACCGTCAAGCTGATGCCGATTCCAAAGGAGCCGGGTTTGGGACGATGGTCGGACTCCAAGGACTTCAGGTCCTGGTGGAGGACGTCGGTCACCTTCCGGATAACTACGGATCGTGCGTAGTCTAGTTGCTCTTGGGTCCAGAACGTATTTTGATCACCGCTGTGTCCACAGTAGGGGCAGTGGCATGGCGCTGGTCCCTTTATTCCTGTTCCCGGTGTGATCTTGAAATAGCCGAGGCATTCCTTCACTGGGCATTCTCTTCCCAGCTAGCCATCGTCATCCGTTTTGATTGAAACGCTGAGTTGATTGCCGAGTCGGTTGAGATTTCGTGTGCTGAAGTGGCTCATGGTACCATATGACCCAAAAAATCTGGAAAGAATGTCCATCGTCTGATGGATCAGATCAGGCACAGTCGAAGCATCTTGCTCGCTATGCCTTCAACCTTCTGACGTGAAAGAGCTCCCTTTCTGCAACCGCGTCAGGAAACCTGTCCAGAATTGCTCCGGTGGCGCCTGGGAAAGATTAGCTTTCTCGATTTTCGCACGCCGTTAAGAGCCGTTAAGAGAGGGTAGTTCTCTCCTACTGGAGGTTTGCGTACTCCGCCTTCGCTTGTTTAAAGATTGGGATGTCTTGATCGGCGTCTTTCCAAAGGGTGAGAAAATCTTTGTAGGCGGCAAGCGCCCGGGAGCGAGCGGCATCGCCGTCCGCGCCCCGCGAAGTTCTCGCTTGCAGGGCGTTTGCACGAGCCACCCCCAGGTGCGCCAAAGCTCCCGTCCAACAATTCCAGACAATGCCGCTGTGGTCGAGAATTGTCTGAAACTCGGCGGCAGCCGCGTTACCCTGTCCCGCCGCGAGATACGCCTCGCCACGAACATAAGTGGGATAAAGACAGGAAATATTGGCGAGAAAAAGAACTTGCCCAAACTCCCCGGTTGAAGCAACTTTCAAGCTATTCAGCGCAGCAGCGGAGTTCTTTCGATTGAGCGCTAGTCGCGCCTGAATTGCTGGTAACCAGAGGTGTTGAACCTGAGTGTCGAGCGGATAGCGCCTGTCCAGATCTCGTGCCAAGAATTCTGCACGCGCCGCGCTATGCGCAATGGCAAATGCCAAGGCCGCTTGGATCTCGACTCCCTGACTCGTGGGAGCGAGCTTCAGCCCGCCATCCGCATCTCGTTGGGCTTCTGTTAAGTTTCCGAAAGCGCCTTCGCGCAAGGCGGCATTCTCTTGCCACGTGGCTCCAGTTTCCTTACTGTCTACGCGAACCGCCGACTCTATTGACCGTTTAGTTAATTCTTCCGCCTTGTTGAGATGACCGAGATAGGCTTCGGTATCGGAGTCGAGCGACGCCCCGAAGTTCTCAAAGGCAGGCTTCGCGACAAACCATTGCCTCTGTTCCTCCATAGCTTTGGCGTCTCGGTGAAGAAAGGCTAGAGCATAGACAGCATTGCGAAGCACGAGATCATCCAGCATTCGCGCATCCTGCGCCCGCTGGATTGTCCGTTGTGCTTCCTCGAAACGCTGTAGGGCAAGCAGGATGGTAACCAAATTTCCGTATCCGCTTCCGCGAACTGGGACGAGGCGAAGTGTTTCGCGGAGTGCTTCCAATGCCTTCTCATACTGGCCCTGCGCAACGTACATGTTGGCGAGATTTCCGTAAGCTGCAAAGTCTCTTGGGTAGCTAGCGATCCACTCCTCGTAGGTTTGTCCCGCTTTATCCAGTTGCCCTGTTACATCTTTATAGTAACTGGCGGCGATCTCCAGCTTCTCCCGCTCGCTGGTATGCCCCCGAAGCTCGAATGCTTTGCTGTAAAACTTACTGGCCCTCCCGAGCTCACCGACGCTGTAGTAATCGTCACCTAGCACCTTGTACCCCATCGCAAAATTCGGATCGAGTTCGATGGCGTCCAATTGATAAGGCAGGGCGGCAGATTTGCCTTTCTCGTGGTCAGCCCTGCTGCCTAGACTATAAGCCTTCAGCGCATCCAGTGAAGAGGTTGTGGCCTCTGCCAACGGAACATCGAACTTCTGCACAGTAGCCAGTGACTCACCCAGTTTGCGGCGCAATTTGGACGCCGTCTCACCCAACACGTCGAGGACTTTGTCCTTGGCCGCCGTGGCTTGCTCTTCCGCGAGCAAATCTCCGCTTTGGCAATTCACAGCCTTCAAACCCAACACATACTGAGTGCCCAGACTGCCTATCGACCCAACGACGTAAGCTTTGCTTCCAGCACGTTGGCACAGATCTCGAGTCACATCGGGGGTGAGTTTCGTGCCAGTGGGGCGGGTCATCAGTCGCAAAGTTGCCGCAACTCTGTTGTCGGAAAGCAGATTGAGGAAGGGCGATTGCCGCAAGGAAATGTCTAGTGCCGTTTTCAGGGTGTCGTCGAAAACCGCGTCGCCTGTGGCATTAGTGAAATCCGCAAGCACGACTGTGTCTTTTTCGGTGAGCCTAGGAGGTCGACGGGCGTACAAATACGCTCCTGTCATCGCGAGAACGACAATCAGCGCGGCAATCGAGGTTGTTAACCGCTTGGAGTACGGTCTTAGCGCCGCCCGGCCTGAAAGCGTCGTTTGATTTCCAGCAAGAATAGCGCCGATATCCTCGGCTCGCAGGAATCGTTTAGCGGGATCGCGCTCCAGGCAACGCAGGATAACCGACTCCCACACTGGGTCGAGTTTCGGCTCGAATTTCCGCGGGTGCGCGGGAGGTTCTGAAAGACGCTTCATCGCCGCCGACATGGGCGTGTCTCCCTGGAATGGGCGAGCCCCGGTCACGATCTCGTAGATCACGAGGCCTAGGGCATAAATGTCCGATGAACTCGTGGCAGGCCGTCCTTCAAGCTGCTCCGGAGCCATGTAGGTGGGCGTTCCCAGCAACCCCGCGCTGGTGGAAAACGAAATGCCGTCTTCGGACTTCAGCGGCTGGAGCGCCAATCCAAAATCCGTAACCACCGCCCTTTGTGGGTCAGGCGAGTCAACGAGTACCACGTTGCCTGGTTTGAAGTCACGATGCACAATGCCCACGGCGTGAGCAGCCCCCAGGGCCGCAGCCATCTGGCGCACGATCGGCAGCGCCTCTTCAGTGCCTATTCTTTGGGCCTGGTTGAGCCTTTCGCTCAATGTTTTGCCGTGCAGCATCTCCATGCTGACGAACAACGTTTCCTGGATCTCGCGATCGTCTTCAGGCTTGTGACGAAACAGATCATAGATACGGCACACATTGGGGTGAGTTACTTTGCGAGCTAGATGCACTTCTCGCTTAAAACGGGCGACAGCGTTGGGCTGAGTGAGAATATCCGGCCGGATGGTCTTGATCGCCACTCGCTCGTGTAGTTCGAGATCTTCCGCTTCATAGACCTCGCCCATGCCGCCAGCGGCAATAAATCGAAGAACTCGGAAACGGTCGGCCAGAACCTTTCCTTCTGGCAATCGTCGAGGCTGCCCACAACCTAAAACAGGCGTGGAGAGGAAGGATCCAGCCTGCTCGTATTCGGCAAGCAGCCGCTCTACTTCCGCACGCACGCCTGCGTCCTCGCATTGTTCCGCCAGGAATGCAGAGCGATGCAAGGAATCCTCTTCCAGGGCGGCTTCGAAAAGCGACTTAACTATCTCCCACCGGTCCCGAGGTGTCCCCATGGTTGGCCTTCAGCTCTCCGTGAAGCCAGGCTTTGGCCACGCTCCAATCCCGCTTGACGGTCTTGGGCGAAATCGCGAGTGCATCGGCGGTTTCCTCAACGGTTAGTCCGCCGAAAAAACGCAACTCCACGATCTTGGCCTGTCGCGGGTCGATACCTGCCAACTGCTGCAATGCCTGGTCAAGCTTGATCAACTCCATCGACTGCTCCGGGGCAAACACCAGGTTCTCGTCAAGAGGAACGGGTCTGTCGCCGCCTCCTCGCTTGTCTCGCAGATGCCCGCGCGCATGATCGATAAGGATGCGCCTCATGAGCTGCGCTGCAATCCCCATGAAATGCGCCCGGCTTTGCCAGTCTACAGATCGCTGCTCCACCAGTTTCAGATACGCCTCGTGTACAAGCGCCGTGGCTTGGAGTGTGTGGTTGCTGCGCTCCCTGCGCATGTAATTGTCAGCCAGGCGGCGCAGTTCGTCATAAACCAGCGGAATGAGCCTGGAAGCAGCTTGTTCGTTTCCCTTGGTTAACTCGGCGAGCAGGACAGTCACGTCCTCACAACGCGGGTCCATGGCGCTCCCCCAGCTATGTTGGACGAAATTCTTCGGCATTTTAACCCATTTCTGCTCCTCGGCGGTTGCCTAACTTTAAGGGAAATGGGGCAATCAGAAAAATAATGCCGATATTTTGCTCGGCGTGATTCCGCAGTCCCGAGTTTTCACCACCAGGATCGGGAATTTCCCCTGCTGCAAGAGCTTCGCGTGGAGGCTAGGACCGGTTGGCTGCTTTCCTCAGTCTGCGTGACCCCATTTTCCAACGGGCGTCGCGCTAACAAGTGGCGGGCAAGGTGGGATTCAGAAATACAGTTTGCCGTCGCGGGGTACGCGCTCATGAAGACATATCCCAGGATTTTCGAGCTAACTCTGCTATTTGCTGTTGGCGTGTGCCAAACTACGGCTCAGACGACACAACTCCCTCAACAGCCAGACGTGGTCGGCGACGTTGCTTCTGGTAGTGCGTCAGTGTTAGCCAGCGCGTCGGCAGCCGAGGGGACCCAGCCATTCGATTCAGAGGATGCTCCAATAGTGAAAGGCGCAACCTCGTCTAGTTCCCGACTCGACCCCACAACATTGAAGGCGAGCCCTGACCCGGTGTACTCGCTGCCTAATGCAAGCGAGAACTTACATCGTTTTCTCCAGCAGAGTTGCTCCCCATTTTCGTTCTTAACGATCGGTTTCAACACCGGCCTCGCCCAAATCGGCAAACAGGAGCCGGACTTTGGATTCGGCATACACGGCTTTATCCGGCGATACAGCACGTCACTCGCGGACAATCGATCCAACGCCTTCTTCGGCGCATTTCTTCTTCCTTCGTTGCTGCACCAGGAACAGCGCTATTCGCGCTTGGGTCCGAAATTCTCGCCCTGGCGGCGGGCAACATACTCGCTCAGCCGAGTCGCAATCACCCGCGGCCGCGACGGTGGTGACGTGTTTAACAGCTCCCTGATACTGACCACTCTGTTCTCCAAATCTCTGCAGAACGCCTACTACCCATCAGATCAGCGCGGTTTTGCCCAGACAATGGATCGAACGGAGCGGACTCTTCTCGACCGGGCCCAAAATAATCTGGCGCAGGAGTTCCTCCCAGACGTCGAACGGTTCTGCTGGCGTCACATGCCGAAACGACTGAAGCAAATCGAGAGACATATGCCATTCTCATCGCAATGGGAGCCGCCGGCCTTTTCGGAAAAGGATTCGGACGTCAGGTGAAATCCTCTTACTCCACCCAGATCTCCGATGCCTTCCGGAAGGCGCATCGTGCATAGGTCCTTCACAAAAAATTCCTTAGTGGTCGCGTGACCCCATTTTTCAAAAGATATCGCGCTACAGAGTGAAGGCTAAAAAGCCAGCTGCGGAAAAAAGGAGGAATATATGTTGAAATCGACGTGCCATTCCACATCTGTTGCAACAGCATCAAGTCGCCCAGGGTGGGCAGAAGAGGCTTCAGGAAAGCTGCTACTTTTAACGCTGCTTGTGACCGTTCTCATAAGCGTGGGCTGTGCTACGGGCGCGGGCACAGGAAATACTGAAACTCGTGGAACCGGCCCAACTACGACCCCTCCGCCCCCGGTCACTCCGTCGGCGCCGAATGAACTCCCGGTTGTTGTCGGTGCCGGGGTTGGGCCTAGCCCGGTCCTAAATCGGCCACTCGTTAGCGTGACCGTTTGTCTCCCAGGCACCTCGAATTGCCAAACCATCAATAATATGTTGCTGGACTCCGGTTCGACAGGTCTGAGAATCTTTTCTTCGGTTCTAACCCTGCCGGTCACACTTGAACAGCAGCCACCTTTCTTTACTGTGTATGAATGCGCGGAATTTGAAAACCTTTATGCATGGGGTCCGATTGCAACCGCCGACGTGCATCTGTCGGGAGAGAAGGCATCAAATGTGAACATTCACCTTATCGGGGATACTACCTATGCTCCCCCCAGCTCGTGCACAACCGGACTGTCCGCGGCTTCCTCTCCCCAGACCACGGGCTTTAACGGCATCCTTGGAGTGTATGGGCAAAATGATTACAGTTGCTCTTCCAACTCGTCCACTCCCTGCCCCCTGCCGTATGCTGTCTGCACTTCAAGTGACGGACGGCCGCCCTTCTGCACGCCCACTCCGCAACCACCGGCGCTGCAAGTTTGGAACCCGGTCGCGCTCTTTCCCATCGACAATAATGGAGTAGTCTTTGATCTCCCCGGGATTCCACCAACTGGGGCGACCAATGTTCAAGGTTCCTTATTCTTCGGAGTTGGTACCGAGACCAACAATCACTTGGGGTCGGCGTCTCAATATCAATTTCCATTACTCGCGGAGTTTGGCGGCCAAACCTTTCCCGGTGGGATCGACAGCGGCACTCCTTCCATCGGTTTCCTGAACGACAGCATGGTTGGATTGCCCATGGTCGGGGCTTACTATTCTCCGGCGGACCCGACCACGTTCACCGTGGAGATGATAGGAGCCAACGGCGAAGGCGTAACGGTCGCCTTGGCCGTAGCTGATCCGACCTCGGTCTTGGATCAGGGGTTGACAGCAGATTTCGCGCTGATGGGGCAAGGCTACAACGACAGCGTGGTGCTGGGCTTTCCGTTTTTCTATGGTCGCAAAGTGTTTTTCTACTACGGTTCGCAAAATGCTAGCAACGGCCCTGCCGGATACGTTGCCTTCTGACTGATTTGTCCAAGTTGGCTCAAATAGCGGAATGAGACCCCGGCCAGGGGTCTCTTCGCTTCTCGACAGGTTGGCGGGCGGGTATTTCTTGAATCGTGACCGTCCTTATCTCACCGAGTCAGTTGTGCACAACGCAATCAGGGCAAATACAGCCTTGTGAGCCAAGGATATAATTACCGAAATGAATATTAGGGCTGGTGGGTTGGTTGCGGGGGGTGGATTTGAACCACCGACCTTTGGGTTATGAGCCCAACGAGCTACCAGACTGCTCCACCCCGCAGAATGATCATAGTCAATGCTTCCAGTGCCGTCAATTGATGAGCCTTACTGCACTGCAAGCGATTCGTGCTTAACGCGGTATATTCGCGAGCTGGCCATCCCCGCTATGTGCTTGAATGCGGATAACCTAATCTCCGCGCACGGCGTCTAACGAAAAGCGCCAAGTTTAGGGCTTGGTCTCTTCCAGCAGGGCGTATAATGTGGCCAAGAGCATGTGTTCGCAAAAGGGGTAGTTATGAAATTGCGATGGCTTGCAACAGCTTTTGCATTGGCAGCGTTCAGCGCAGGACCCTGGACGCAGGCGCAGACACCGACACAGAATTCCGGACAAAACCCCACGCAAGCGCAGCCGCCGGCGTCTAGCCCCGGACAAACTCCGACACAAACTCCCACACAAACCCAGCCCCCTGCGTCTGACCCCGATCAGGGTCAACCCAAAGCGAGCGACGTGCAAAATGCTCCGGCGCAACCTCCCGCATCGTTGCCCAGTAAAGATGACAGCCAGATCAAGCACGATGGCGGCATCACCGACGTCGATGCCGTGGGCAACCGCAACGTGGGTTGCGGGCGCGGCGTCGGCAACTGGTACACGGTCGAAGGACAAGTCGCGCGCGGACGCGTCTATGCGCAACAGATCGAATCGCAGGTGAAACTGATCAATGATCCGGTTATTACGGAATACGTCAACCGGATCGGCCAGAACATCGTGCGCAATTCGGACGCGCAAGTGCCGTTCACCATCAAAGTGATCGATTCCGATGTGGTGAACGCCATGGCGCTCCCCGGCGGCTTCTTCTACGTAAATACGGGATTGATTCTTGCCGCCGATGAAGAAGCAGAACTGGCGGGTGTGATGGCGCATGAGATCGCGCACGTGGCGGCCTGCCATTACGGGCGGGAGATGACGCGAGCCAATCTGTTGCAGATGGCTTCGATTCCGTTCATCTTTATGGGAGGCGCGATCGGCTATGCCGGTTATGAAGCTGCCGGCCTGGCGATTCCCATGACTTTCCTGCGGTTCTCGCGGGCGTTTGAGGCGGAAGCCGATTACCTGGGCGTGGAATACATGTATCGCGCCGGTTACGATCCCTCGGCATTCGTTTCTTTCTTCGAGAAAATCCAGGCAATGGAGAAGAAGAAACCGGGAACGCTATCCAAGGCATTTGACACGCATCCGCAGACACCGGACCGAATCGAGAAGACGCAGGACGAGATTCGCAAGATTCTGCCTTCCAAGAAGGAATACATTGTCACCACTTCGGAATTCGACGAAGTGAAAGCGCGACTGGCGGCGATTGAAAACCGGCACAAGGTGATCGATCAGAAGGACGCGAACAAACCCACTTTGCGGCGGACCTCCACCAGCGACAACGGCAACGGAAATGGGCAGAGCGACGACGACCGTCCGACGCTCAAGCGCCGGGACGATTCGTCTAATTAGTGGAATCGGGTTGCGAACATCGAACCGGCGGCTGCGGCCGCCGGTTTTTTGTGGCGAAGTTCGAGTTCGTCACGAGTCCGCGTGACCTTCGTCATAGCTGCTTGTTGTCGCAAGTAAGTACGGTAAGCTACGCTAGCGTTAGAAGACACAAGTAAGGAGCAGTTTTCGTCATG
>JASHTD010000464.1 GCA_030040725.1 Candidatus Sulfotelmatobacter sp.
ATGAGGAAGTTTTTCGCTGCGCTGTAGGCGCGGCAGGATGATGCGGTAAAATTTGTTTGTGAAAGGCCGTCGCTTGCGAACGGCCTTTTTTTGTAGTGCATTCGAATGGGCGAGCTATATCCATTGCTGATGGTTCCGGGCTTCGATCCACGGCCGTGGGGAACGTACGATCTTTCGCCGATTTATCCCAATCAAAAATTCAGCGAAAAGATTGGCGAGGCCTGGCTGACAGGCGACGAATGCAAAGTTGCTAATGGGCCGCTGGCTGGACAGCGCCTGGCTGAGATCAGCAAGAAATATCAGCGGGAACTGGTGGGAGATGCAGCCCGCGATGCAAGAAGGTTTCCTTTGCTCGCGAAATATCTTTTTCCGCACGAAAAGCTTTCCGTGCAGGTGCATCCCGATGATGTACAGGCTTTGAAAGTAGGCCAGCCATGGGGCAAAACGGAGTGCTGGTATGTTGCACACGCGAAGCCGGGAGCGCAGATCGCTTTAGGATTGAAGGATGGGGTCAGCGTGGTACAGCTGGAGCGAGCGATTCAGGAGCAGCGCGCGGAGGAATTGCTGAACTGGCTGAATGTCTACTCCGGCGACATGATTTACGTGGCCGGCGGAACTGTACACACGCTGGGGCCAGGATCGGTGATCGTGGAGACGCAACAGCAGTCTGATACAACTTACCGTTTGTATGATTACGGGCGGCCGCGCGAACTTCACTTAAAAGACGGGCTGGCGGCGGTGAAATTGAAAGTAAGCTCGGGAAAAGTGGTGAGACCGGCGCCGGCGCAGATTGATGGCGCGAAGAGCCGGTGCGGTGAATTGGTGAGCGCTCCGTATTTTGTGGTGGATATGTTTGAGTTGAAAGAGCCGCAGGTATTGAGTACGCGTGACGATTCGGGAAAGTCTTCGGCGCAGATTCTGGTGGCGCTGGAAGGCTGCGGCACGGTGCGAGCGGTGGGCGGCGAGCTGGTTACTCTGGCGAAGGGCGACGCCGTGGTGGTTCCGGCGTGCATGGAGCAATTCACGGTGAGCCCGCAATGGACACTCGAATTTCTGCGCTCGCGTGTGCCGGGGTCGCGGCTGCCAGAGCCGGAAACAAGAATTTAAGCAGACGGACTTTAAGAACGTGGGAAAGAACTCGAATTTTTATCCGGTGATCCTTGCGGGCGGGCGCGGAACGCGTTTCTGGCCCCTGAGCCGCAGGAAACGCGCGAAGCAACTGCTGGCGCTCGATGGCAAGCAGACCATGATTCAGCAGACCGTGAAGCGCCTGCTGCCGCTCGCTTCGGCGCGGCGGTTTTGGGTGGTCACCAATGAGGATTCTCGTCCTGCAATCCTGAAGCAGCTTCCGGCGTTGCTGAAGGCGCAAGTGCTGGCCGAACCGGTGGGACGCAATAGCGCGCCGGCGATTGGCCTGGCAGCGTTTCTGCTGTTGCGAGAGCATCCCGATGCGGTGATCGGAATGTTTCCCTCCGATCATGTGATTGCAGACAAGAAAGCGTTCGCGGCAACGATCGAGCGGGGAATCGAGGTTGCGGCAGCGGGCGAAAATATTGTGGTGCTCGGCATCCGGCCGACGCGCCCGGAAACTGGGTACGGGTATATTGAAGCCGGCAGCGCATTGGACGGCGATGCGTTGCGAGTGCGGCGATTCACGGAAAAGCCCGACGCGGAAAAAGCGGCGGCGTTTGTGGCCGCAGGGAATTATTTCTGGAACAGCGGAATGTTCTTGTGGAGCGCACGCACGCTAGCAAATGCTCTGCGCGAACATCTCCCCCGGACGGCGGTGGTGCTGGAAGAGATTGCGACGGCGTGGGGCACGCGAAGTTTTGCGAGCGCGCTTCGTCGGCTCTATCCGAAATGCAAGAACATCAGCATTGATTACGCTGTTCTCGAGCCGCGCTCGGCGAAGGGCGAGCAGGTGGGGAATATTTTTTGTCTGCCGGCGGATTTCGGCTGGAATGATCTGGGATCATGGACCGCGCTGCATGAGCATCATACGGCCAAGAGCGCTCCAGCTGAAGGTAATGTGATTCAGAGCGCCGATGTGTTCGTGCTTAACGCACAAGGCAACTACGTGCACGCTCCGGGAAAATTTGTGGCGACCGTGGGGGTGAAGGATATTGTGGTGGTCGAGACGGATGATGCTTTACTGATCACGACTCGGCAACATGCTCAGGATGTGGGTAAAGTGGTGAAGCATCTGGATGAGAAGAAGATGAGCAGGCTTACGTAAGCAAGTGGTCAGTGACCAGTGCCCGCTTACTGATCATTGGACACCGATCACTGGACACTGAATTCCGATGGCTCAAGAAATCAAATTCGGAACCGACGGCTGGCGCGGGATCATCGCCGACGATTTCACGTTCGACAATGTGCGCCGCGTGGCAGGGGCGATCGCGTCTTACGTTTTGAAATATGAGGACGCACAGCGTGGAGTGGTCATCGGTTATGACACGCGCTTTGCCTCGCAGCGAGCAGCGCAGGCCGCGGCGGAAGTGATCGCCGCGGCGGGGATTCCGGCGAAACTGGCGAACGACTACACTCCAACGCCGGCGGTCTCTTATGCGGTGAAGACCAACGGCGCGGCGGGCGGAGTGATGATCACATCGAGCCACAATCCGTGGAACTGGAACGGGGTGAAGTTCAAAGCAAATTTTGGCGGATCGGCGACGCCCGCGATCATGAAAAAAGTGGAAGAGGAGTTGCGCGCCAGCGCGATGCCGAATGGTGCGAAGGCTGCCATCGATGACGTGGATGTGAAATCGCCTTATATCGCCGCAGTTTGCCGCTTTGCGGATATGGATTTGATCGGCAAAGCGAAGTTTAAAGTGGCGATCGATTCGATGTATGGTTCGGGTCGTGGAGTGCTGGCGGGAATTTTTCGCGAGCGTGGTGTGCGATACGTAACCATACGGCAGGAAGTAAACCCTCTGTTTCCGGGAATCAATCCGGAGCCGATTGAGCCGCATATCGCGCTGCTCCAGCAAACGGTGGTGCGCGAGCGCTGCGATGCTGGACTGGCTACGGATGGCGATGCCGACCGCATTGGAGCGGTTGCGGAAGACGGCAGCTTCGTGGATTCGCACAAGATTTTTTGCGTTTTGCTCCGCTGGCTGCTGGAACGCAAGAAATGGCCGGGCGATGTGGTTCGGGCTTTCAACACAACGCGCATGCTTGACCGGATTGCGGCCAAGCACGGAAGGAAACTTTACGAGACCCAGATCGGATTCAAGTACACGGCCGATCTGATGATGGAACATGGAATTCTGATTGGCGGAGAAGAATCGGGCGGAATCGGCTATTCACGTTTTCTGCCGGAGCGCGACGGCATTTTGAATTGCCTGCTGCTGGCAAACGCGATGGCGGAGGAAGGCAAGCCGCTCGGGCAGCTGGTGGCGGGTCTGCAGCGCGAGTTTGGGCCGCATTATTATGGCAGACGCGACCTGCACATTCCGGAAGATGTGAAGCAGCATGCGATTCAGCGAGCGAAAGCGGAGAGCACGCAGAGCCTAGGCCGTTATCGCGTGATGAAAAAAGAATACCTCGACGGGGTCAAGTTTTTTCTGGATGCGCCGACGAACGAAAACGGAGCGGAGGCGTGGATTCTTTTTCGCGCCTCGGGAACCGAGCCGCTTTTGCGCGCTTATGCCGAAGCGGCGTCACCGGAACTGGTCAGCGAAATTCTGACGGCGGGCGAGAAGTTGGTAATGACCGCGGGATGATGAAATCAAACTGACTCTGCCGGCCGCTAATCTCCACATTTTCCGTTTCCATAGTGCGATACTTAAGACACGATACTGAAATACACATGAATTTCGCTGGAGCCACAAATCCAGCCTCGGCGGATACGCCGGAGGCGCGCCGTTACAACCGCATCCATCGCTGGCTGGGAGTCGCCGATTTCGCCATCGGGTCGGGGTTTCTGATTGTTCTGCTGCTCACGGGATGGAGCGGATGGTTGCGAGATCTGGCTTTGCGGCGAGGCTTTCAGAATTACACCGTGGCGGTTTTCATCTATTTATTTCTGCTGCTATTCATCGGCAAGGTGCTAGCGTTTGGCCTGGACTATTACGGATTTCGCCTGGAAAAACAATTCCAACTCTCCACGCAAAAATTGCGTGCGTGGCTGTGGGATGAAGCGAAGGGATTTCTGGTGGGGCTGGTGCTGGCCGGAATTGTGGTGGAGCTGGTGTATTTTCTGATCCGGCAGTGGCCGCTGCACTGGTGGATTCTCGCCTGGGCAGTTTTCATGGGGTTGTTTGTTGTGATGGCGCAACTGGCGCCGGTAGTGCTTTTTCCCATCTTTTACAAATTCGAGCCGCTGGAGAACGAGGACCTGCGGCGGCGGCTGATTGTGCTGAGCGAACATGCGGGCACCCGGGTGCGCGGCATTTACCGCTGGAAGCTTTCAGAAAAAACCAAGAAGGCGAATGCTGCCCTCACCGGGCTGGGCAGCACGCGGCGAATCATTCTGGCGGATACATTGCTCGATAACTACGCCCCAGAAGAGATCGAAGCGGTGCTGGCTCACGAACTGGGACACCACGTGCACAAGCACATCCTGAAAAGCATTCTGGTGCAGGCGGGCGTGACCCTGCTGGGCTTCTGGGCGGCGAACTTTGTGCTGCACTATGCCGTGGATCACCATATGTTCGAGGAACTTTCGGATTTCGCCAATCTGCCGCTGCTAGCGATCACGGCGACGGTAATTTCGCTTCTGCTGATGCCGGCCCTGAACGCTTATTCGCGATTCAACGAGCGGCAGGCAGACCGCTACGCTTTTGAATCGATCGCCACCATCGAACCTTTTATCTCGTCGATGAACAAGCTGGCTAGCCAGAACCTGGCGGAGCGGACGCCTTCGAAGTGGATCGAAGTTTTATTTCACTCGCATCCGGCTATCTCAAAGCGCGTGGCGGCTGCGGAGGCATGGAGCCGGGGGCAAACGGCCGGAGCGAAAATGTAGCTTGGGCATCTCGCCTTCACCTGTGGGCGAACAAGCCGCCGCTTAGCGCCTCTGCAAAACTTTCGCCACGCGTTGCAGATCTTCTTCCGTATCCACTCCGATGGAATCGAAAGGCGTTTCCGCGACGTGGATGGAAATGCCATTTTCGAGGAAGCGCAACTGCTCTAACCTTTCGGTTTTCTCTAGCGCAGATTCCGGCCAGGTTACGAATTGATCGAGCGCTGACTTGCGGTACCCGTAGAGGCCGAGATGCTTGTAGTAAGGCGGATGGGTCCGGTCACGATCGAAAGGGATTGTAGCGCGGGAGAAATAGAGAGCTTTGCCGTCGGGGGCGGTAACGACTTTAACGGCATTGGGGTTGGCGATTTCTTCGGGAGGGCAGGGCGTCTTCACCGTTCCCACCTCGACATTGGGATCGTTCATGACACCGATGAGAGTGGCGATCTGCTCGGGGCGGACAAGCGGCTCATCGCCCTGGATGTTGAGATAGATATCGGCAGCGTGCGAGTTCGAGATTTCGTGGATGCGCTCCGTGCCGCTGCGGTGCGAGGAAGCGGTCATTTGAGCCTTCCAGCCATGGCGGCGGCAGGTGTCGAAGATTTCCGACGAATCGGTCGCGATAATGACATCTGCCAGAAGAGGGGAAGCGCGCACGGCCTCGTAGACCCAACCGGGTAGCGGTTTGCCGGCGATTTCCCGCAGCATTTTGCGCGGCAGACGCGTGGAGGCGAGGCGGGCGGGAATGATGGCGATGGCCTTCATGCGAGGACCAGTTTCCAATTTCCCGCCGGAACTGGCAAGTATTGAAAAACTATGCTGACCGCACCGGCTCAGGCATCGCTTTCGCCGGACTTACTTCCGAAACTTTTTGTTCCAATCTCTTGCGGATGCGGCGCACCTCAACGAAAATCAACGCAGTCAAGGTACACATTAAGCTGGTTAACATCAGCCAAAGTGGATCCATCAATGGCGGGCTCCCCTTCCCGCGACCAGATATGTTTCCAACTCCATACCGCCCAATTATTGAATGGAACTGGCGGTGTTGGAGAAAACGTTGTTGGCATTTGAGCCAATCAGCCTGATCGTTCCAACGACCAGAACCAGAATTACCGCCAACATAACCGCATACTCGGCGATGTCCTGGCCAGCGTCATCGCGCCACAGGCTTCTGAGTCGATTGACCACGGCAGACTCCTTTCTCCCCCCGAAACAGGAGAGTATACCTATTTTTGCGCTTTGCGGAGGGATTTCTGCAAGATGACGCAGTTGGCACCTGCAGGTGAGATGGCCATGGGAGCGCTGGTTTGACAGCGTTTTGTAGCGACTCTTACAATGAAAATCACGCAATGAGAATTGCGGCGCGGCGAATAAAATCGCAAGGCAGCGGGCGGTTCAGCCCGCTGTTTTCGCGCAGGCGGCTCTCTTTGAGCCGCTGTTCTGCTATTTCCCGGTAGCCAGTTTGGCGGCGTAGCTCAGGTGGTTAGAGCGACGGTCTCATAATCCGTAGGTCAGTGGTTCGAGTCCACTCGCCGCCACCAA
>JASHTD010000465.1 GCA_030040725.1 Candidatus Sulfotelmatobacter sp.
TGCGTCGAGATGAGCTGTGTTCCGGGCTCCAACGCGACCGAAAATGCCGGCACAACGGGCAATGGACGCGCCTCTTCTTTGCCCGCGTCGTCGATGAAAGGCGTCACCACCGTCGCCTGAATGGAACTCTTAACATTGTTTTCGCCATGAACACCGCTCGGGCCCGCAACCGAATATTCCACGCGTGCCCGCAGCGCCGGGGGCGGAAATGGCAACGTGACGTATTTCTCGTTATCGATGTGGTTCAGGCTATCGGTTTCCGGATTATCGCGGTGCCAATACGGCCGCGTGAACGTCGCGTCCTTCGGCGCCTTCAGGCGAAAGACAGCATCGACCGTGTCTCCCGGTTTGATTGCCACAGGCCGCGTTTTATCCGAGAGCGTGCCCCAGCCGGCCGGAACCTCGAGCTTCAGCGAATCGAGCAGTAATCTTTGCTTCGATCCATTCTTGAAAGTTACCGAGACGAGAAATTCTTGCCCGGGAGACACCGCAGTCAACGCTTCCGCTTCCTTTTCGATACCTTTATTCTTATCGGCGCGAGCAGAGACCGCTGCCGAAAGATTCACATTCAACGCCAGATTCAGCGCATCTTCTGCCTGTTCCTGTTTTTCCTCGAGACGCGCCACCAGATTCGACTTCGCCGCTTCGCCCAACGAACTCTTGGCGACTTCTTCATTGGCACGATCCAGTCCCAATAAAATCTTAAATAAAGGTGCGATCGTAACAGAAGGATTATCGCCTTTCGCACTTTCGCTGGCTTTCTCAACTTGATTGGCAATCTCGATCAGTTGCTGCCGCAAGTGCGGTACCTTCGATTCGTCCGAGCCCAGCCGCAGTACAAGGCCCGGCAGCGTTGTATCGATTCCTTCAAAAAAATCTTTCTCGTGGCCGTTCGCGTCGAGCTTCGCAGGTTCGACCGAGTCAACCAGCTTGTAAAACGTGAAGCGGTCTCCTGCGCTAACGCTCCAGGTCGCCGCGCCTTGCGACAGCTGATGGCGCAGGCCCTCCATGGCAAACTGCGCGTACGACATTCCAAGATCCGCGCTGCGCTCTCCGGTATTCAATTTCACGGTCCAATTCGCATCCGGACAGGTCATTGCGCCAAAGCCGCAAACGTTGCCGATGTACAGTTTCTTTGCCTGCCACGGCTGAAGTCCCAGCGCAATTTGCTCAGGAAAACGTTTGGGATCGGCTGCCGCGCGAAACGCCTCCTGAGTCAGAATGCTCGAGGCCTGGTGATGGCCATGCCCGTCCCGCGGTGTGCCGGAAAACCGCGCCACCAGAACATCTGGACGGAAGGTACGAATCACGCGCACCATATCGCCCAGCGCAATATCGTGCCCGCCCCACTTCTCGAACGTTTCTTCTGCGCTCTTCGAAAAACCAAAGTCAGCCACTCGCGTAAAGCGTTCCTGCACGCCGTAGTATTCGTCCGCAGCCAATAGCTCCAGCGTGCGCAGCACGCCCAGCACATCAAAAAGGTTGCTGCCAATCTTGTTCTGTCCACCCTCGCCGCGGTTCAGCGTCAGCAACAAGACCCGGTCGCCATGCCCGCGCGACTCCAGCGTCAGCATCCCGCCGTCTTCATCGTCAGGATGCGCCACCGTCTGCATCAGTTGCGCCGTGGTGCCCAGACGCTTGAGCATCAGCCGCAATCCAACCATCCCTTCGTCTTGCGCGATCTCCGGAGGAGACCCTTGATAAGGAAGTTGAGGAAAGTTGGTTACATCCGGCGCAACGGGAAAATGTTGCTCCGCGGCCTCGAAGGTAGGCGCATCGGGGCGATGCTCTTGCGGGGATGCGAGGAGTAAGCCCGAAGCCGTCAGCAGTAACGCGGCGGCAGCGAACAGAATCGAAGAACCTCTGACAATGTGGGAAAGGAACCGCATCATGCGGTGTGACAGATTGCGGCGTGACAGATAAAGGTCATTGCGTCCTGGATGGATCACTCTACAAGGATGGGGCCTGAGCCCACTTTGACGCAAATCTTTTCCTTTCGCGTGCTATGGTTCGGCTTCAACTCAAACAGATTGATCTGTGGGGAACGGCTGCAGGACATCTACTTCGCTATTGCCCTCCGCCTTCCTTCAGTGCGTCCTGGCATTCACTGCCTGCGGTTAGCACCTGATCGAACTCCGGTTCCTTGCGCAGATCCTTCAGCAAAGGATCATCCAGCAACGCCGAATACGCACAGTAATTCTGCTGGACCGCGGCTTTCAGCAGTCGCATGGCAGCGTCTTTCTGGCCGCAATATGCCATCAATGCCCCCACGTGATACCAGGGCTCGGGATCGGGCACGGTCATGACCGATGCCTCCGCGTCTTGGACAATTTTGTCCAGGTCCGCGGGCCGTGGCGATTGCGTACACGCCATCATCAAGTCCCGGTGGTAATAAGGAGCTTTCGGCGTTTCCCTCGCCGCGATGCGTGCTTGTGCCAGATTTCCCTTGGCTAGGTAGACATAAGGTGTTACCCATGCAGACCATTCCGACCCGAGATCCAGATGAACGAAATCCATGGCATGATCTGCTTGGCCCAGCTCAAGAAACGCCCATGCGCACGAGCGGAAATTGAAATTGCCAGGATCGAGCGAGAGCGCGGTGTCGCACTCGTGAGCAGCTTTCTCCTGCATGCCCGCATAGCGAAGCACGTAACTGAGTGCGTAGTGCGCGTCGGCACTATCCGGCCTGCGGCGCAGCAAGTCCGTGGCTGCCTGATAGGCGCGGCCAAGCTCACCCCGCTCCACGCGATTCGTAATCAAGTTGCTCGCGGCGAATACCAGGTTCGGATCCAACGCAAGCGCCCGTTCATATGCCGCGTTCGATTTCTGGAACACGGCCTCGCCGCCGCCGCCGTAATCCGAGTCATAGTAATAGCGCTTGCCCAACGCCTCCCACGCCGGCGCGTAGCCGGGATCGCTCGCAATCACGTGTTCAAGAACGGCGATTGCATCTTTGTTCGCTTGACCATCGTGCGGCAGCGCCAGGCTGTGCAGATAAAGATCGTAGGCTTCCTGGCTCTTCGGCCGCGCGGCGGTGTTGTAAGCGCCTCCGGCTCCCAGCATCGGCATCAGGCCGTGCTGCACCTGCGTGGTCAGTTGGTTCTGCAGGGAAATCAAATCATTCACCGAAGCACTCACGGTTGTCTGCCAGAGCAGACGGTCGTCGGACACTGCAATGGCTTCGAGGGTGACGCTCAGCTGATCCCCCTGTCGCAGAAAATTTCCGGTAAGCAGGCGCCCGACGTGCAGTTGCTGACCGACACTTCGCAGGTCTAAATCTGCTCCCACGTACTTGCGGGTTGCTGCCGAGGGCCGCACATCGAGCGAGCGGGAATAAGAGAGGACACTAGTGAGTTCGTCGGCCAGGGCGAAGCGTAGGTAATCGACCGAATAATCGCCGTTCAGGTTCTGCAAGGGCAAAACCGCGATCGCATGCTGCAGCTCTGCGTTTGCGATCGATCGATGCTTGACCCAATAGGCTCCCACCGCCGCAAGTACGGTAACCAGCAATGCCGCCGTGCCGCCCAGCAGCCAGTAAAGCCAGCGATGGTCTCCGGACCGTACGAACGTTGTGCTCGCGACGCGCAACCGCGCCGTGTGCAGTCCGCTTCGAACCTGTCCGGATTCCGTTTCTCGCTTCAGTTGCTGCAGATCGGCCTTCATCTGCATCGCGCTCTGGTAGCGCTGCCCGCGGTCCTTTTCCATCGCCTTGCCGATAATGCCTTCCAGTTCAACCGGCACTTTAGGATTCACTTCCGCAGGCGGGATCGGCTTGGCATGCAGAACCGCATCGAGCGTCATCAGCGAGTTCTTGCCCGAGAACGGCTTCTTGCCGGTGGCCATTTCATACATCACCACGCCGAAGGAAAACAGGTCGCTGCGGAAATCGATTTCTTCGCTCCGCGCCTGTTCCGGAGACATGTACACCGCGGTTCCCGGTATCACCCCAACCGCCGTGAGGGAATCCTCGGCCACGGCGCTATCGCTGTCGGTCCCGACGTTATGCACCAGCTTGGCAAGCCCAAAATCAAGCACCTTCACCTGCCCGCTGGGAGTCAGAAAAATGTTCGCCGGCTTGATGTCGCGATGCACGATTCCCTTGGCATGGGACGCAGTCAGCGCATCGGCGACCTGAATACTGATATCGAGCAACTTATCTGTTTCCACGGGCTTGGCGACTTGTTTCAGGCTTTCGCCTTCCAGCTTCTCCATCACGATGAAGGGGTGCCCGTTATTGTCTTCAATGCCGTGGATGATGCAGATGTTGGGATGGTTCAGCAGGGAAGCCGCTCTGGCCTCACGCTCGAAACGCTCCAGCGACTTGGGGTCGCCGGCAAGATTTTCCGGAATGAACTTCAGGGCAACATGCCGGCCCAGCTTGAGGTCCTCGGCCTCAAACACAACGCCCATGCCGCCCCCACCCAGTTTGCCCAGGATTCGGTAATGGGAAACGGTCTGGCCGATCATGAAAGGACGAATCCCCCGACGGCGGTAATGTTAGGCTCGTCGCCAACTTCGGTCAACAGGGGCGACCGCCCCGAACGGGTCCCGTTTAATTGCAAGTTGACCATTAACATTCGCTCAGATCATCCTCGTTCCCAAACTGACAACCATCCTGTCCTTTTGTGTTGCCTTTTCAGGGGATACCGGTTGCAAGGTGCGGGGCGAAGACTAACATGTTAGCCGTACCGATCAGCGGGGCTATTTGAAATGGAGCCGACTTCGCGCCACTATTCGCCGCAGTTGCTCGAGGCGATCCGTCGCCGCGCTACCGAGCTCTATCGGCTTAGCGGAGGCGTCGCTGGCCATGATATCGAGAACTGGTGCCAGGCCGAGGCTGAAATTCTGCGTGAGTCTGGCGCCCACTCCCTCCGCCGCGCGGTGGTCATCAACCTTGGCGGCGTAGTCTACACCGGCGAATACGACTCCGTTTCGGCCGAGGACTACACTCCCGGTGAGTGGAAAGCCGGCGATCCCGTCCCGGTTCGCCTCGTCGGCGATCAACTCTATCTTCGTCGCCCGAACGGCCGCGAACTGCAAACCACGGTTGTGAAAAGAATTGGGTAAAGAGAATTGGTTGAAGAGAATTGGCTAAAAACTGCCGAGTGAGATCCAGGGGCGTCATCCCGGAGACCCGCGCTTTTTCCAACGGGCCGAGGGATCTCAGAAAGCAGAATCTCAAGAGAAGACAACCATCCATGGCCGGCAGACAGCTTAGTCGACAAACAACGCCGCCGACGCGCCCACCCACTCCATATTCTTGTTGTGATCCACGCCCATCATCAGACCGCGCCCCATGCGGATTATCGTGAGCACTGGCTGTAACCGATCCAGCCAGATGTACATCACCCGCACCTCCGCTTTGGTCGCGCCAAACGGCGTTTCGATCACCGGCTCGAAATGTAGGCGCTCCTGCAAGATGTACTCGCCGCGCTTCGCGGGTGGAATCGCCTGGACATCATCTTTCGTCGGCGCAATCACCACACCCAGCCCTGCAAACGAATATAGCGGCTTCAAGGCATAGTTCTGCAAGTCATCGGGGATTCGATCGAGCCGATCGAGAAACCACGTCTTCGGAACCGACTCATGTTTCAGGTAGGGAATCGAAAACTTGCTGATGCGGAAATACCAATTCGGATGGCCCGCCCACTCCACCTCGAGATCGTCGCGCCAATCAAAGTTCAGCCCGACATTCTTGCGCTGCAGTTCATCGACAATGGTTCGATTGTAGATTCTCTCGATCGGCACTCGTTTGCCGTCCCGCTCGTAGTAAAGTCGCGGGCCTTCTTTCTTGATATCGACGATGTCAACCGTCCGGATTCCCAGCATTTTCTCGGTCAGCAAAAAATCGGGCAGAGTCTTCTGCTGCCGAGGATGAATCTCCATCAGGATCGTCTTCTCCGGATCACAATCCCCAACCACAGCTCGTCTCAGAAGCTCACGGTAAGAAGTTTGATCAAGCCCGCTCAGAAAATACCTCAGGTTGTTCCCCGATTCGAATCGGTTCAAGCCGTAAACATCAATGTAGGCGCTCGCCAGCGCAGACTGATACGCATAAAGAGAAGGGAAGGCCTGCAGCTCCACCAGCTTCGGCCGCAACTCCCCTGCTGCATCCCGCACCAACCCAAAATCAACTTGCACAAACATCGGATGCGGCGATTCATTCGGAACCCGGAACTCCGGCGGGATTGAGGACTCCGATTTAGCGCGATAACCCGGGCTCTCCACCAATTGCCGGATCAGTTCTTCGCCATCTTCCGCCATTTTCTCGAGCAAAGCCTTCGGAAAAAAACACGGTGTCTCTGAGAGTCGGAACTCGACCTGCGTTCCGCACATTGCGTCCATATGCGCCAGAAAGGCTTTGTATTTTTCGGGCGTAAAAGCCTGATTGAACTGTTTGCGGAGAGAAGGAATCATAGAACCACGGGAGTCATAACAATGCGGACGCGCGAGTCAATTCCTGCCGCGCATTATTCCGGAACTTCCTGAATTTCCATACTCCGAATCAGGCCATCCTGCATGTTGTAGATATGTTCCACTTCTCGATCGA
>JASHTD010000466.1 GCA_030040725.1 Candidatus Sulfotelmatobacter sp.
CGAATCTTCTTGGCTGTGTGTTTAATCACGGACTCGCCCAGCGTGACCTGTCCGTCGCCGGCCAGCACCACACTGCCGTTTCTCCGGATGGATAGAACTGTCGTGGAGCGTATCAGACGTTTCTGAGGCATGGGCGCAAACCTTGATTATAGCAGCGGACATGCGAGCCTCGGCCGGTTAGCTGGCTCTGGCATTCGGGATGCGAAAAGCAGATTCCCGTTCGACTCCTTCGCTGCGCTCAGTCGCTCAGGGCAGGCTCTCCTCGTTCGCTTCGCTCACGTGTCGGAATGACAATAATCACGTTCGCTTTGCTCGCGTGTCGGAATGACAAAGATCAAAATCCCCCACCCAAGCCGAAAGAGGCTTGGATGGGCCACCCGCGCATCTGGTTTACTTGCCGTTATAGGTTCGTGGCGAGCCGATGCCGGCGCACTCATCCCATCCGACCTTGCACTTCGAAGATCCCTGCGTGATGTCATAAAAATCTTCGGAGTATTCGGTCTGGTTGGCGAGTTCGCCGTACATCCACGTGAGCTCGTCGACGCTCGATTGCTGACGGTTGCCGGCGGCGTTGACAATCCCGGCAAACGTGGGCGAGGCCCAGCTGGTTCCTGCCACCGAATACCAGCCGCCTTCGAGATAAACCGCCGCGCAGCAGAAATCGGAAGCCACGTCGGGATATCCGCGGTGCGTGCCGACGATGCCCGAAATGCCGCTCTGGTAGCTGGGAATCGGCTCATAGGGGCTGAGATCGCCGCCGCCCCCGCCGTAAACTTCGCTGACGAAGTCGCCGCTGGCGTTGCGATTGAATGATGTCCCTCCGACCGACACCACGTTCGGCGACGCTCCCGGATAAATGCTCACGCCAATTCCCGAATCACCCGAGGCGGCGAAGTAAACCACTCCCGGCCGGGTGAAATACTTATCCCAACTGATTTCCTGAGAAACTTCCGGATCGCCCCAGCTCATGCTGACCACGCCACCGCCGTTTTCCGCAACCAGCTTTCCCGCCAGTTCCACGGCCTGCCACGTGGGATCGGTATTTTCGAGCGTCGAGACCACCAGAAACATCTTGGCTTGCGGCGCCATGGCGTGCGCCCACTCGATATCGAGCGCTTCTTCCGTCAGCCACTCTTCATACACCGGAGGCCTCGTCGTTCCAGGCCACGTGATGGTGATATCCGCGCGCGGAATGCCGTAGTAGTCGGAGAATGCCGCCAGATCTTTCGCCGCCGTCGGATAATAACCGGCGTCGACGATCGCGATCGCGCCGATGCCGCCGGTCGGCACCGCCGTGCTGGTGGCCACGGGGCAGCCCGCAGGTCCGGCAACCAGCTCGTACACGCACGCCACCGAGCCGGGAGTTTCAACGCCTGCCGGCGGACCGCTGGGCGAAGGCTTATCGGAATCGACATAAAAATAGTTTGTGTGATGGCGGCCGGGCCGGGGAATGCTCGATTGCGGAATGAAGATTCTGTGTCCGTTGTAGGCCGATTCGACGTTCTGGGCGAACGCAGAAAAAGAGGACAAGGCAAAAAGACAGGCAAGCGAGCCGCAAAGCGCAAGAACAGTAGAAAAACGTTTCATTCCGTAGCTCCTTGAGGACAGTCACTATTCACGACGGTCGATCATTATGACAGGGAATGGGGGAAATGAAAACCCGCTGCCAGCGCGGGAAGAGGAGGATATCAAATGATCGAAATTGTCATTTCGACCGAAGCCGGAGTGACATTGCGCACCTCCTGTCATTCCGACCGCAGCCGGTTCGACATTGCGCATCCCCCTGTCATTCCGACCGAAGCCGGATCGCCAGAGACGGCGCAGTGGAGGAATCCCTATCGCCCATCGCAAACCATCCCTTCATGAGTTGACAGGACGTTTTCCTGGAAATCGTCTTTGCGCAAAATCTTGTCAAGCCCCTTTCGACCCTCCGGCGAACTCAAATCATTCAAAACATTCATGAAATAAAGTTTCAAAAATGTCCCAAAGAGCCATCTCAATATGATATAATAATTATATAAAGTAAAACTTTAGGAATACTAAGGCGCGGCCTTCCGGCTGCGCCTTTTTGTTTGTGTGGGTTGTGGGAAAGCAGGTTCCTGTCTCCGCCTCTTGATGTTCGGCGTCGCGCGTCGGAATGACAGGGCTAACCGAAGGGGTAAGACGAAGGATGTCGAAGTGTAAAGGGTTTAAGACGTTTAAGGAACGGGGCGAGTGGGTAGAGCTGGTATTTATGGAAAGGGCGGTAAGGCTGGGGTTCAAAATAACGAAGCCCTGGGGCGATTCTTCGTCGTATGACGTGGGCGTGGAGTCGGGTCAGCGGACGTTGCGGGTGCAAGTGAAATCGACGGACTACCGCCTGGGGTCGGGTTACTTGTGCGGGTTCAAGCCGAACCGTAACAGCGAACCGTACACGACGAAAAGGATTGATTTCTTCGCGGCGTATGTGATCCCGGAGGATGCCTGGTATGTGCTGCCGGCCAGCGTTGTGCTCAGCAGAAGGAGCACCGATCTATCGCTGTGCCCGGTGCAGAAAAGAAAATACAACCGCTACCGATATGAGGGGTATCGGGAAGCGTGGGAGTTGCTGCTGCCTGAAAGCTGCTCTCTCCGGAACAGCGAGAATCACTCGGGGCTTCCTGGTATCAAACGCTGTCCGTCAACTTCATTGTAGATCAGCGATGCCGATTGTTAGAGGACCCTTAGCGTGGAATGGTGCCGAGCTCAAATTCCCCTCAGAGGCGTCATCCCGAACGCCCGCGCTTTCACCAGCGGGCGGAGGGATCTCGCGTGGGCACCCCTGTCACTCCGCGCCAGATCCCTCGCTCCGCCTGAAAAACGGCTTTGCTCGGGATGACACAATCGAAAAGATGACGGCGGGATTGCGCGGGAGTCGAACCAGCCGCTTATACCCCCACCGTTTCCGGCTTCCCTGCCAGCAGCTGCCGCAACACATACTGCAAAATCCCGCCGTTGGCGTAGTAGAGCGCTTCCTGCGGGGTGTCGATGCGAACCAGCGCATCGAACTCAGCCGTTCCACCTTTGCCTTTGGCGCGGACTCCTACTTTCTGACCGGCGGCGTAGTGCTCGATCAAATTACGTATGCCGGTGATCTCAAAAACTTCTTCGCCAATGAGCTTGAGCGATTCGGCATTCTGCCCCGCAGGAAATTGCAGCGGCAGAACTCCCATACCGACCAGGTTTGAGCGGTGAATGCGCTCGTAGCTTTCGGCGATGACAGCTTGAACCCCAAGCAGCCGCGGACCTTTCGCGGCCCAGTCGCGCGACGACCCGGAGCCGTATTCCTTGCCCGCGAGAATAATCAGCGGCGTGCGCTCGGCGATGTATTTTTGCGACGCGTCGAAGATCGACATTTCGGCGTTTGAGGGCAAATGGCGGGTGAATCCGCCTTCGGTCGCGACCAGCTTGTTGCGCAGGCGGACGTTGGCGAACGTTCCGCGCACCATCACTTCGTGATTACCGCGGCGCGAGCCGTAGGAGTTGAAGTCGGTGGGCTTGACTCCGTGTTCCTGCAAATATTTTCCGGCAGGGCTGTCTTTTTTGATCGAGCCGGCTGGCGAAATGTGGTCGGTGGTAACGCTGTCGCCGAGGACGGCGAGGACGCGAGCGTTTTTGATGTCGGCGACGGGCGCGGGTTTGAGCTGCATGTCGTCGAAGTAGGGGGCGCGGCGGATGTAGGTGGAATCTTTTTCCCAGGCGTAAGTCTGGCCTTTGGGAACGTTGAGGCCGCGCCAGCGCTCGTCGCCGGCGAAGACTTCGGCGTAGCTTTTGGAAAACATTTCGGCGGTGACGGAGCGCTCGACGGCTTCTTCGACTTCGCGCTGCGTGGGCCAGATGTCGGCGAGGTAGACGGGCTTGCCGTCCTTGCCTTTGCCGATGGCGTCTTTGCGGAGATCGGTGTCGATGCGTCCGGCAAGCGCGAAAGCCACGACCAGCGGCGGCGACATGAGATAGTTGGCGCGGA
Source organism: Candidatus Sulfotelmatobacter sp. (assembly GCA_030040725.1). GTDB lineage: Bacteria > Acidobacteriota > Terriglobia > Terriglobales > Acidobacteriaceae > Sulfotelmatobacter. The sequence goes on from JASHTD010000466.1 coordinate 3,986, forward strand.
CCTCGGAGTTGATGCGCCCTTCAAAGTTGCGATTGCCGGATAGAACGCTTGCGACAACAAGATCTTTTTCGTCGATGGCCTTCGAGACTTCTTCCGGCAGCGGACCGGAGTTTCCGATGCACGTTGTACATCCGTAGCCGACGATATTGAACTTCAGTTTTTCGAGATAGGGCGTGAGGCCGGCATTCTCGAGATAATCGCGGACGACTTTTGAGCCGGGAGCGAGAGAAGTTTTCACCCACGGCGGAACTTGTAGTCCTTTATCGACGGCTTTTTTCGCGAGGATGCCGGCGCCGATCATGACGGAAGGGTTGGATGTATTTGTGCAGGAAGTGATCGCGGCGATGACCACGCTGCCGTGCCTGAGGGAATCTCTTACGCTGGCGGCAACATGCTCGTGAACGTTGGGATCTTCGACGCCGATCGCGGCGGGGCTGCCGCCTTCGGCTTCCCAGGATTTCGTCGTGCCGGAACTCCCGCTTCTCGCAACATCGGCGAGAAGTGGGGCACCCACACTCGATGTAGTTTTTGCTGATCTCGGCTTGATTAGGGATGGCAGGGCTTTACTGAACGACTCTCCAGCTTGCGAGAGAACGACGCGGTCTTGAGGACGCTTGGGTCCGGCGAGACTGGGTTCGACGGTTGCAAGATCGAGCGAGAGCAATTCGGAATATTCCGCTTCGGGAGTTTTCTCGTCGTGGAAGAGTCCTTGCTCGCGGCAGTAGGCTTCGACGAGAGCGATCTGCTCGGCGGTGCGTCCGCTGAGCCTGAGATACTTCAAACTTTCTTTGTCGACCGGGAATATTCCACAAGTTGCGCCGTATTCCGGGCTCATGTTGGCGATGGTTGCGCGATCGGCGAGCGGAAGACCGGCGAGGCCGGGGCCGAAATATTCGACAAACTTTCCGACGACGCCGTGCTTGCGCAGCATCTCGGTGATAGTGAGAACAAGATCGGTTGCGGTTGCGCCTTCGCGCAGGCGCCCAGTTAATTTCACACCGACGACGAGTGGAATCAGCATGGAGACGGGCTGGCCGAGCATGGCGGCTTCAGCTTCGATGCCACCGACGCCCCATCCGAGAACGCCGAGGCCGTTGATCATGGTTGTGTGGCTGTCGGTGCCGACGAGAGTGTCAGGATAGGCGGAGCTTTTGGCATTTGTGTCGTCGTTGCCGTTTGAGTCGTTCACGAAAACGACGCGCGCCAAATATTCAAGATTGACCTGATGGACAATGCCGGTATCGGGAGGGACGATGGCGAGATTGCGGAATCCGGTTTGGCCCCAGCGGAGGAAAGAGTAGCGCTCTTTGTTGCGCTGAAATTCGAGAAGGGCGTTCATGTCGAAGGCGTTCTTGCTGCCGAATTCGTCGACCTGGACGGAGTGATCGATGACGAGTTCGACGGGCTGAAGAGGATTGATGAGAGCGGGATCGCCGCCGAGGTGCTGCATGGCATCGCGCATGGCGGCGAGATCGACGACGCAGGGGACACCGGTGAAATCCTGTAAAAGGACACGGCTGGGAGTGAAGGCGATTTCTTTATCGGGCTTGGAATTCTTGTTCCATTTCGCGAGGGCAGCGATGTCTTCTTTTCTTACGTTGCGGCCATCTTCGGTGCGAAGGAGGTTTTCGAGAAGGATGCGGAGGGAATACGGAAGATGTTTTGTGGAGATGCCTTGTTTGTCGAGGGCGTCGAGGCGGTAGATTGCGTATTCTTTGTTGCCGACTTTGAGATGAGAGCGAGAATTGAAGCTATTTAAAGACATGATGGCCTTCCTGAGTGGTCCGGAATGAATAGTTTAATTCTTTGCCCGGAGGTTTGGGCAGTGGGGGATTGCGGCCTTGTGGTTACGAAGGGATCAGGTTCGTGCACCACGACGAGGCCTACGAACTAACGCGCGACGATCTCGCCGTGCTCGCCCTTTGCTCGACGCTCGACTGGTCCAGCATCGAGCCGGCCACCTTCGGCACGTTGTTCGAGCGCAGCCTCGATCCGGATAAGCGCTCCAAGCTCGGTGCGCACTACACCAGCGAAGACGACATTCGCCTGATCGCCCGCTCTCCGAGGACTGAGCGTTGCCAGCGATCTACAAAGTCAACGATTGACAGGCTGCCCATCAGGTTGGGTGACTCGACAGTGTAATCGCTGATTGGGCGAATGTGCCGGATTTTCTTGTCCGATCTTGATGTGGGCCGATTCTCGGGTCTGGAAATCCCCATCCTAAGCGCAAAGTGCGCGCTTAGGATGGGCCACCCGCGGAATGAGGATGCTTCCCTGAGGCGCGCTCCGGGTCTGTAGAGCGTTCGACAAAAGCAGGTTCCTCATCGGGGCTTCGCCCCGGTTCGGAATGACATCGCTTTCAGTACGGATTCCCTTCGACTGCGCTCAGGGTCCGGCTTGGCACTCGCTTTGCGCGGCGATCAGAATGACAGGGCTTTTGAACGCGGGTGCCCTCAGCAGTCAAGGATGAAAGTGGCTCCGCTCGGGATGACGTCGGGATGGAATAGGGATTCTTCGACTGGCGCTCAGAATGACAAGTGCCTTTTTTAGAGCGGGTTCGATCTAGGTGCGTGGGTTAACGGGCGGCGATCCAGAACTCGTAGGCGACAACGAGCATCATGAAGACAACATAGATGCGGAGGGCCCAGAGGATGCCGAGTTCCGGACCTTTGAGATGACGGCGGGGAATGAAGTGTTTTTTGGCTTTGACGAGCTGGTCGTGCTCGAGGGTGGAGAGGACGAGGGCTTGTTCGGAGTCGGGGAATTGTGGTTGGGCTTTAGGAGTCATGAGTTAGGTTCTTTCTCGGTCGATTTCTGGTTGCGTCAGGGCTGAGGCCCCGTGGAGTGTCGGTGGCATCGGTGAAATGTGCTCTTCCCGATTGTTCAGTGTTTTCGCGCTGCAGCGCCTAAAGGCGCGAATTGTGATCGATGGGTACGGTATGCCTGAAGGCATACCCTGATGCGAATCTCGAATACGGCCCAACAGTTTCATAGCCTGCCGTTTCGGTGAAACGGAGAGAAGACCATCGAGCTGCGATCGACGCGACGGCCCCTTCGGCTGCACTCGGGATGACGCCAGATGGATCGAGGAGGCGCTGGTGCAGGTTTGTAGGGATCCTTCGACTCGTTTTGCTTTCGCAAAGCGGAAGCAAAGACTTCGCTCAGGATGACAGATGCTGTCGAGCTGCGCTCGACCGGACAGCCGGGGGCGGCCGTCCCAACATGGTCTTTGGCGACTCCCCTACCCACCACAGATTCAAGAAGCGTCCACATTTCTAGTTTCCTCCTAAGGCAGCGAAAAAGTTGGGGGCGATGATGCTGATGCCGAACAGAATGCCGGCGGCGGTGAGGACGAACACTACGCCGGTGGAAAGAATGTTGGCCCAGAGCGGGCTGACGAGATCGCCCATAATTTCT
>JASHTD010000467.1 GCA_030040725.1 Candidatus Sulfotelmatobacter sp.
AACAAGGATTGGATCTGTGATTCCGCTGTTGGGAAGTCGAACCGCAACGCTGGGAGGCACGAACCGATCCGCAGGGTCAGACCTTACCGCGAGCCAAAACGCATAGATGTGTTTGCCGGAATGACGGTCGCGAAAGGCATAGTTTCGCAACTGTCCATGCGTGTACGGTTCGGGGGGATCAAGTACAACATCGGCCAGTGGATCAATTTCAGATTGTCCAAAAAGCGCAGAAGTCACTTCGAATGCACGGTAGGCTTCGCGCGGCTGGAAGGCATTCTTGCTGGAAGTTTCGCCGTGCAACAGTCCAAACCCATCGTCTTCGTTTCCGTCTGTGCCGGGAATGAATTCCCAGAAGAACGGTTTTACTTGTTTTGCCAGCGATTGCAAGAAGAAACGTGGAAGATACTTTGCCTGCACTGCTTCGCTCGAGTTCTTCCATCCCGGAATTGTGTTCCACTCGTTTTCCCAGAACTCGATATCTTTGCGCACGCCGGGCATGCGCAGCACGGCCTCGCGAAACACGTCCGCGTCTTCCAGCGCATCCTGTGCTTCGGGAGGCTCGTTGCGCCCGTATCCAGGGTAGGTGTGATAGGCCATTACGTCGATTTTCTCGGGACACTCAGAAAGCGCGCTCAACGCAAAAGCCGAATCAATCTCGCTGGTGCCGCCAAAGATCACTTTCGATTGCGGATCGGTTTCATGCACCACATCGGCAACCCGGCACAGCGCGCGCCCGTATTCGCGGCCTTTGGCTGCACGCGCCTCGTGCGATTCGACATTGGGTTGCCAGTAGCCGATATTCGGCTCATTCCAGAATTCCCAGTATTTGATCTTGTCTTTATAGCGATTCACCATGAAACGCGTGTAGTTCAGAAATCCCTGAATTTCGTCCTCGGTCTTTAATCCTTGGAAAATTGTTGGTGGAGGATTGTCCTGATCGCCAATGCCGGGCGGCGCCGGCAAGATGCGATTCGGCCGGGTCATGGGATCGCCTTCGTAAAGTGCGTTGCCGTAGCACAGTTGCATCTCGATCGAAACTCCGTTGTCGACCAGCGACCGAATGGCTTCATCGACCTCAGGCCGCACCGCGTAAGCTCCGCGCGTTTGCTCGACCCAGTCCCAGCTGGTTTTTTCAGAACTGTTTTCGTATTGTCCGAGCCGTACCCATTTCACGCCAGAATCGAACACACGCGTCCACCAGTGTCTCGTCCAAGGCAGTCGTGGGTCTCGCGGCAAGGGAAGATTCATGCCGAATCCATCAGAAAGCTGGGTAGAGCGCCGGGGAGGAACTTGTTGTGGCATGTTCTGCGGTTCCGCTGGAAACGTTTGGGGCACAGCGAAAAGCAATGCGCCGCAGGCCAGCGCTCCAAGACCAAACCGCATGAGTCGCCGAACCACGACGTGCCCTTTCATGGGTGGCTGCTGCAACCTGTCATTCCCTTTCATCGGCGAGAAGCGCTCTCTAGGCGATTGACGTGACATTGGTCCATGACCGATCCTTGGCCGATGCGTCGACGGCATCCAGCAATTTCTGTACCTCCGCTGCATCGTCGAAGTTGGGATGGAACTTTTCATCCTTGGCTAGGCACGCGAGAAAATCAACCAGGGTCGTAATAAATGTGTGCTCGTAGCCAAGGGTGTGTCCCGGTGGCCAGAAATGCCTCGCATAGGGATGCTCCGCACCCGTGACGATGACATTGTGCGAGCCCTGGATTTCCGCGGCATCGCCGCAGTCGAACACTTCGAGCCGGTTCATGTCTTCCAGGTTGAAGCGAATCGCCCCCTTCGATCCATGAATTTCAAAACAGTTTCGATTCAGGCACCCCGTGGCGAAGCGCGTAGCTTCAAACGTGCCGATGCTGCCATTGGCAAATCGAGCCAGCAACAAAACAGCATCATCGACCTCCCGCCTCGGAATGAATGTTTTCAGCGTGCTGGCGAGTTCGGTGATCGGTCCGTTCAGTAGCAAAGCCAGATCGAGGGAGTGGGATAACAAATCGCCCATCGCCCCCGAACCGGCTTCGGATGGGCGAAATCTCCATGCGTCCGCGACCTTGGGGTCACCGCCCCAACTCTGAAGATAGGTCGCCCGGTAGTGATAAGGTTGGCCCACTTTGCCCTGCTCCACCAGTTGTTTCGCCAGCGCAATTGCCGGCACGCAGCGGTAGTTAAACCAGACGAGAGTCCGCACATTGCGCGCCGCTTCCGCCATGCGTCGCGCCTCGGCATAATTCATTGCCAGCGGCTTTTCGCACAAGACCATCTTCCCGGCTTGTGCGGCGGCCATCGCGACGGCCGCATGAGTGTGATTGGGGGTGCAGATGTCGACGAGATCAATGTCTTTTCGCGCCACTACCGATTGCCAGTCGGTCTGCGCTTCTTCCCATCCCCATTTGGCCGCAAAATGCTCCGTCGCTTCCCGGTTGCGGGCACAAACGACTTTGAGTTTGAGTTCGTAGGGAATGTCGAAAAAATGTCCCGCCTGGAGGAAAGCGTTTGAATGAGCGCGGCCCATAAAACCGGCGCCGATCATGGCAACGTTCAATTTTTGGGATGGTTTCGCCATAGACTCCGTGCGTCGCCAAAGACTTGTTCTTTATGGTTTCCGCTTATGTTGTTAGCACCTTCCGGAATGCATGGATGATATCGTCTTCATCCGCGCGCGTCAGGCATGAAGGTATAGCCAGCAGAATGCTACGCTCAAAAAGGTCATCTGCGACGGGACAGGTTCCTTTGGCGTATTGAGTTTTCGAGTCGCGATTTTCGGCCAGGCTCCAGGGAAATCCCCTGCCGTCGATACTGGTTTTGTTGACTAGGCTCACGACGTTCGAGTAGATGTGCAGGCCCCAGTCGGTCATCACAACGTTGTTCACGCCTTGCGGAGAGGTGGCAATTCCTTCGGCCCGCAGCGATTGACTGATTCGCTTTGCTTCGACGGCGGATTTCAGCGTCACAATCAGGAACGGCCCAGTATCGCCACCCTGATCGATAATGCGTCGCAGCCGAATCTGCGGAAATGCCTCTAAAGCCCGCCGAATTCGGTATTTGCTCTCGCGCATGTGGGCGATGATCCTGGGCAGCTTCTTCAATTGCACTCGAAGGATCGCCCCGCGCATCTCGTCCAGCCGGCACCCGCGGCCCCACAAACACAGGTCCAGGTTGTCATAAATGGCGTGTCCGCTCTCGTCACGGGCGTAACCGTTATCGTGCGCCGCTACAGATCTCTGATACAGCCGGTCGTCATTGGTCACAACGCAGCCGCCTTCGCCGCTGCTCATGTTCTTGTTCATCTGGAAACTGAAGATTCCCATGTCGCCGAAGCTGCCGACTTTCCTGCCGCTGATGCTGCCTCCCGCGCACTGGGCACAATCCTCCAAAAGAAACAGGCGATGCTTGCGTGCAATTTGCAGCAGTGCGGGAGCATTTGCCGGCGCACCACTCATATGCACGGCAATAATTCCTGTTGTGCGAGGCGTGATGTGGCCCTCGACTTTGGCCGGATCCATTGTGAAGGTGTCGTCGATGTCCGCGAGCACAGGAATCGCACCCAGGTTCACCACTGCTGCGATCACCGCAACCCACATATACGCAGGTACAATCACTTCCTGGCCGGGTCCGACTCCCAGCGCGGAAAGCGCCGTATGAAGTGCACCGCTTCCGCTCGTTACAGCCAAGGCGTGTTTCACGCCAATAAACTGCGCGAATTCCTTTTCAAAGTTGTCAACCGCTCCCTGCGGATCGATGCCGTAGTAACGGAACAGGGACCGGCTCTTTAGAACTCGAACGGCCGCCCCGACCTCTTCATTATCCAAATGGTGCATTCCCGGAAACTCTAAAGGCAGTGGCTTTGTTCTAACGGGAGAGCCACCATCCGCGGCCAACTGCTCTACCTCGACGGTTCGATTTAAGTCATTTGACTGCATATCATCTCCATATCGGGCTTGGCAGTTTGGCCAAGACAGGAAAAACATCTGAACTCAACGATTGCTCTCCGCGACAGCGAATTGAGCGCTGTCCACAGACAAGTAATTAAAACCTACAAGATCCGGCGACATTACTGGATCGACGTCAACGCGCTCTGCGCTGCCGCACCATATCCTTTTGCCGCCTTAAAGGTTGAATTACTGCTAAGAATCCCAGGGCCGTTGGAGCAACTGAAGTCGTTAAATGCCCAGAACCAATAACCAACCTGAGGTTCCGACGCACCTTGGCTATTGGTGGGGGCGTTAGCCCAATCTACCATCGTGGGCGTCGAAGCGCCGCTGCAGCCGTCTCCGCCATTCTTCTTCGTCAGTTCACCGGTTTCATCGATGACGACCGGATATCCGGCCGCTAAGATGCTCCCTTCTTGAGTGCTCCAGCACGAAGCGGTTTCGCAGTCCAGGTCGTAGTAGATATGAACCCCAGCGGCAATATTCGTCATTGAAGATAGGTTTGGGGGTACGTAGGTTAGCCAGTCGTCGAGTTCGTTGGAATAGTCGAGCCCCGCAATGATGATCACGTGGCTCGTCCCATTTGTCGAGTACATATTCTCCGTGTTGCGGATTGCCGTCACGACGCTCGCCACTCCCTGAACATTCCAGGTGTTGCTCGCTCCATTGGGTCCGTCGCACGTGCCAGGATTACCCGGATTCTGGGCATTGCACTCCGTCGCGATAAATGATGTGTTGCAGCCTCCATTGAGGTAGCACGTCCAATCGTCAGCCACATTGTCCCCGGTCCCTCCGTTGCCTGGAAATTCCGGTTCGTTCGTGAGATTGAAGAGGACCGCCGGGTTGTTCGCGAACGTCTGCGCTACACTCTCCCAGAACTGGAGCGAGTAGTTCGTGTCCATGGCTGGAAAATTATCAATGATATTGCTGTTCTTTTTGACCAGCTCCGGACCACCGCCAACATGGAGATCAACCTCGGCCACCAGGCCGGCCGCATTGGCAGCGGTGACGAAATTTTCGATCGCCGTTTGGTAGTTTGTACCACTGGTGGCTGCCGGCGGGGGAGTACTCGACGGTACGTCCAGCCAGCAATCCTCATTGAGCGGGATTCGCACAACATTCGCATGCCAGGTATTAACCATGCCATTCACGACCGTCTGGTAGTCGCTATTGCCGTTCGGCAAGCTTGACGAGTCCCAAACCGAATCGCCCACCAGGCACTCGTACTCCGACCCAGTTTCGTTAACCCCGCGCAGGACAACGGTTTCACCTTTGGTGACGGTCTGCGTATAGCCGAGGGTTCCCGCTGAGGTCGTTACAAAAACGTTGCTTGAGGTCGCGATGCCAGGAGCTTGCGCTGGTGCGCTTTCGGAAAACGCAGTGCAGAGAATTCCAATCAGCAGCGATGTCTGAACGAGGGTCCGAACTTCGTAGGACCTTCTGGTCGTCATGGTTTTCTCCTTTGCAAAATCTAGATTTTGTGGGGGAAGTTAAAACGCCAGTTTGAGCGCTATCTGCCCGATGCGCGGATCGCGGGCGACCGTGATAATTCCGAAGCTCGATCCCGGAACTCCGGCACAGCTTTCCCCCGGCCCGCTCGTCACACACGTCCCCGTTCCCGGATTGCCCACCCCGCTCGTGGCTACAAATTGCGTGTGATTCAGAACGTTGAAAAACTCTGCGCGAAATTCAATGTGTACTTGGTCCCGCACGGCGAAATCCTTCAGCAGCGCCATATCCCAGTTATTGATTCCCGGCCCGCGGAAGAACCGCCGACGTGCATTGCCTAACTGGCCCAACTGCTCGGAACTGAAGAGCGATGTATTGAAATACGGCTGCCCGCTTCTGGGATTGGTAAAGTTCAGAGGGCCAGGAACGTAGTTGGGTACGTCAATGCCGTTATTGTTCGGCCCCGCTGATGTTGTGCCATAGAGCGAGTTATCGTCGAGTTCGAGCAGTGTCACCGGCAGTCCCGTGGAGAAACGGGTGATGCCGGAGAGCTTCCATCCGCGAGTCAGGTTTTCAGTGTGCTTGAATAAGTGATCGAACGGCAGTTCGTACGTATAGCTGACGACAAAATTATTTCTAAGATCAAAAGCGGCCAGCTCTCGCGTCTGGCTGTGATCGAATGGATTGATCTGATCTCCCAGCCCCGAAGCCTGATCAAGCGTCTTGCTGTACGTATAGCCAGCCAGCATTTCCAACCGGCCGCTGCGATGGCGAAACGTCGTCTCCATCGAGTTGTAGCTCGCGGTGCCAATGTTTTCATAAAGGCCAGTGCTGCCGAAGTTCACTCCCAACGGCTCACGCGGAACCACGGTTTGCCCGGTCACAGTTGTAAAACTGCCGGTCTCGGCTTGCGGCCCGCACGTGGCCGTTCCCGGCGCCACTTGACTCGGCTGACTTACCGAAAGGCACAGGGCCGGCACCGAAGGGTTGGCATTTACCAAAACCAGTTGCCGGTGGCTCTGGGTCCCGACGTAGCTGATGTTAAGCATCGAGTTACTTCCCAGCTGCCGTTCGAAAGAGAGTTCGTAGTGCTCCGCGTAAGGAAGATGATTCTTGTACCAATAGCCAGGTGAACTTGAGATCGGTTCGAACTGCGCCCAGTTCACCTTGGAATCGGGATTCGTCGCCGATACATTCCGAGGAGGAAAGACGACCGGATATCGTTGGCCTTCACTGTTTCCTGTTGCCCGGTCGACAAACGGGGTTGCGAACAATGGCGGATTGGGGCTGGAATAGAAAAGTCCGTAGGGAGGATCGCCCACTTCCAGCGCGTCGGTGAGATCTTCAATGGCGGTATAGAAAAGGCCGTATCCGCCGCGAATACTGCTCTGCCCGCTGCCCCCGAGCAGCCAGTGTAGCGGGCCAGTGTCTTTAGATGGAGAATAGGCCAATCCAATTCGTGGAGCAAAATTGTTGTAGTAAGTGGGAGCCAGAGTGGAGGGCACGTGAGGATCGCCCGGAAATACCCACCCCGTCGGAGCCGTGGGAAAAACTCGCGATTGCTCTCCCGGGATGATCGTTTCCAGTTCATTGTTTTCTTCCCACCACGAAGTGCTTACGTCCCAGCGCAGGCCATAATTCAGCGTGAGCGACGGCGTCGCGCGCCAGCTATCCTGCGCATAAAGCCCGAAATATCGGCTGCGGGAGTGCAGCGGCGCCTGCTGTCCTTGCTCATAGTAGACCGGTGCTCCGATCAGAAAATCGGCGAAGTCCAAACCGGTCTCCGAACCATCAAAGGCGTAGCTGCCGTTGTTCGCGCCGTAGGGTACCTGGGTGATCTGATCGTAATGAATGTTACCGCCCAACTTGATGGAATGAGTACCGAGAACCTTCGAATAGTTATCGAGCAGTTGATATGTATTGTTGTATTGCGCGAGAGGATAGGCATTCACGCCAAAGCTGAAATTGTTCAGCGTAATATTCGGAACTCCTTCAAACTGCGGAGCGACCGGAACGATACCGAGGGTGTTTGCACCCGTTACAAATCCCAAGGAAGAGAGTGACGGGCCAACCCCGCCAACCGGCTCTCCGGTGAACGTTGCAAAACGCATGTAATGGAGCCGCAACTCATTCACGGCGGTTGCGCTTTGAGTCTTGATATCGCTCAGATTAATCATTTGTGCTCGGCCGATGTTCAGGACGTCAAATCCCGGCAAGGAGACAAAGCAATATGGGCACTGCTGGCTGTAGTCATCGATGAAGTAATAAGCGGAAAGCATGCCGGCGCGGCTATTGCCGTCAACCCGAGCGCTGCCCTTATCGTCGCGCAGCACATTGTTGTAAGCGCCAGTTTCAAAAAAGGGTTGCCCGTCTTCGCTCGTGTTCGGAGCCGGGATATATTTCAGAAGCGCTTTTGCAGGGGCGGAGATCGCCGCCGCGGGTATAACCGCATTGGGAAACACACAGGCGCTTGACGTCGTGCAACCCGAGGCGTAATAGCTCTCTCCGTTACTCACCGGATAACCAAGTTTCGAAGATAAGATTCCTGCCCAGTACGATCCATTCACCGTTCCCGTCAGCGCGCTGGAAGCGTCCGCTAAATTTCCCGTCAAGTCAGTGGCGGAAGGCAATGGGACATTCGCCACTTGTCCTTGGATTTGCCGCGTGCCCTGATAATCAAGAAAGAAAAAAATCTTCTTGCGTACAACTGGCCCGCCGAACGTCCCGCCAAACTGGTTCTGCTTGAATGATCCGCGAATCGTGCTGAAGTAATTGCGCGCATCGAGATCGTCGTTTCGCAGGAATTCAAAGAGTTCCCCGTGAAAGTCGTTTGTGCCCGACTTGGTGATGGCATTGACTTGTCCGCCGCTGTAATTCCCGTATTCGGCGTCAAAGTTGTTGGTAATGATTCGAAATTCTTCAATTGAATCGAGATTTGGAACAATTGCCGTGGTTTGGTTGACTCCTTCATTCACATTGCCGCCGTTCACCATGAAACCATTCGCGGTTTCGCGTTGACCGCTCACCGACAGGCCGCCAGCATTTAACGAACCCGAGGGCGAGATAGGCTCGTACTCTCCTGAGGTTTCCGGCGCTACACCCGGTTGAAGCGCGAGCAAGTCGGTATAACTGCGGCCGTTAAGCGGCAACGACTCCATCTTCGTGCTGCCGATGACCTCGCCCATCTGTGTGTTTGTGGTCTCAACCTGCACGGCGCTGCTGGAGACAGTCATTTCTTCATGTATGGCGCCAACCTCCAGGCGCAGATCGATTCTGAGCGCGCTATTTGCATCGATAACGACTCCGGTCTGCCGGGCTTCCTTGAAGCCTGTTTTTTGTACGGTGATTGCATAGGTCCCGACAGGCAAGGCAAGAAGGGAATAGAAGCCCTTGTTATCCGTGATCACTTGCTGGCGCACACCGGTTTCGTTCTCGATGGCAGTCACCGATGCACCGGGGATGACGGCTCCTGCAGGATCGCTAATCGTTCCTGAGATCGATCCGGTCACGCTGGCAGATGCGTGAATCACGACGAGGGAGAAGAGAAAGCAGGCGGCGAGGGCTTGAGTTCGAAAATTCAAGCAACAGTTCCTAGTAAACGCGTTTACTAAACCCGTTTACATCATAATCTCGCACTTCTTGTCAAGCTTTTTCTGTGGAAATTTGAGGGGCTGGCTCGATTCCAGAAAAACAGATGACCGGTATCCGCCTCAAACCATTCCGGTTGAGGCGCGAACCACCAACTCCGGCTGTACCGATTTGTGCGCCGCGCGAACTCTCTTTCCGTTCCTGGGTTCAGACTGGATCGCTCGCAGAAACATGGCCGCTCCCAGGCTTCCGAGTTTTTCCATGGATTGCCGCACCGTAGTTAGTGGTGGATTGTAGAATGCTGCGGCCGCAACGTCATCGAAGCCTATGACCGAGCATCCACCCGGCACGTTTATCCCCGCCTGGGTCAACGCGCGAATGGCGCCGAATGCGGTCATGTCATCAAAAGCGATGACTGCCGTGAAGCGGCCACGGCCGCGAAGAAGCTTCATCATTGCCTTAAAACCCGCTTCCGAACTCGAGGCCGTATCCTGCAATTCGGTAATCAGGTGCGAATTTAACGACAGTTTGTTGTCGTGCGCGAAGTCCGTGATGCCCGCCCAACGATGGGCGCTATCCACGACCTGCTTAGGACCGCGGATGAAGGCAATCTGCCGGTGTCCGAGCTCAAATAAGTGAGCAATCGCCAGCCTCGCACCAGCCTTATTGTCGACTGAAACCGAACTGATTCCCGCGTGATTGGACTCCCGCCCGATTACCACCACCGGGATCCCGTTTTTGGCAAAGGTTCCCAGCATCTCCGTCTGCAGTTGCAGGGAGTTAGCGACTGCGATGACCCCTTCAATCCGCCGCTCGAACAAAGTGGCAACATACTGCCGAAAGCGGCTGCGGCTATTCTGAACGTCAATCAGAACCGGCAAATAAGAAGACCCGTAGAGGGATTTATTGATTCCCAGCAACACCTGCGCACAGTATGGGTCGCTGACATCGGGAACCAGCAGGGCAACCGCGTGGCTGCGGCTGCTTCGTAGGGCGCGGGCAAACTGGTTTGGGTGATAGCCCAGCTTTCGTGCCCAGTCGCGAATCTCATTTTTCGTTTTTTCCGGGATGTGGCGCCCAGCTGGGGAGTCGTTCATGACCAGCGAGATCGTGGTGGGAGAAAATCCGCTGGCTTTAGCAAAATCTCGAATCGTAATCATGGCTTAACGAAGCTGCAAACCAGTCATGCACTCATCGAGTCTACTCAACGCCCACCACAAACGCCACGCGACCACAGCGGTACGACAAAATAGATTTGTACTACGAGCTTAATACAAAATGCATTTGTATTGCAGTCGTCCCAACCGAAAATGCGCCCGCGCCAATTAGGGACCGATGAGTCCGTTCCTCAGCTGACCTCGGCAACAATATTCGACGTTTTCCTACATCAACCTGTGCGGCACGTTCTATTACTTGTGCAGTCGCTAATCCCAATGCACGAGGAAACGGCTGAAGCCGTCCAGAATGTGTCCGAAGAAAGTACACTCGATCGGTCCAGTCCGTTTCACTGGCGATGAGCGAAGTCAGAGCGCGGACAAGCTCTCCGATACCAGCGCCTCATCTTCACCCACATACCCAAGTCGCACTAGAAAGCAGCCGGCGTGAAATTGGCATACAAGATCCATAAAGGACTCGTAAAGCTTTTGACAAAGGATTGGGCCTTACCTCAAATCTTTATGCACATTTTGCGAGGTCTATGATGAAATCAGGAAGGCTGAGTGCCGGTGCCATCAGTCCTCGAACCGGCTTTCAGTCCGGTGCATCAAAATGATGGCTATTGTCCATAGCGTCACACAGTATCTGCTTTTCATCGTTATCGTCACGATCCTTGTGAAGCCTCTGGGCGGATACCTGGAACGCGTCTTCACTGGGAAGCGCACCGCGCTCGATCGCATTCTCCTTCCGCTTGAAAAGCCCATCTATCGCGTAACGCGGGTTGATGTAACGGCGGAAATGACGTTCCGTCAGTACGCAACCTGCTTCGTCTTTTTCGGGCTTCTCGGAACGCTCTTGCTGTATACCATTCTCCGGGTCCAGCGCTTCTTGCCATGGTTTTTCCCGGCCTACCAGACCGCCCCTCTGACTCCCGATTTAGCCTTGAATACCGCGATCAGTTTTTCGACGACCACGACGTGGCAGGCCTACGCCGGTGAGAACACAATGAGCTATTTCAGCCAAATGGTGGGACTTTGCGCCCAGAACTTCTTGGCCGGAGCAGCCGGATTGGCGGTTGGAATTGCCTTCATTCGTGGCCTTGCAAGGCAACTCTCTGACACATTGGGCAACTTCTGGGTGGATTTAGTGCGCTCGCTGCTATGGGTGCTGTTGCCGGCATCATTGATCGGAGCCCTCCTTCTGGTCTGGCAGGGAGTTCCGATGAACTTCCACCACTATGCGGTGGTGACCACCGTCGAAGGCAGCAAGCAGGTCATAGCACAGGGTCCGGTTGCAGCTCTTGAAATTATCAAGAACCTGGGCACAAACGGAGGCGGATTCTTTAATGCAAACGGCGCACATCCATACGAGAATCCAACTCCGCTCAGCAATTTTCTCGAGATGCTGGCGATCGTGCTTCTGCCCGCTGCATTGACCAACACCTTCGGCAGGATGGTCGGCCAGCCCCGACAGGGATGGGTCTTCTACTACGTGATGGTGTTTCTTTTCGCCTGCGGCCTGCTTTCTGTGCACTGCTTCGAGCAGCGAGCCAATCCTCTGATCAGCAATGTGGGCTCTCGAAGCAGTCAACTTCAGTCGGGAGGGAACATGGAAGGGAAAGAGGTCCGGTTCGGCGTCACAGGTTCCACCCTGACCGCAGTCGTGACTTCGAACACCGCGACCGGATCCTACAACTCTATGCACGACAGCTTTAGCTCATTGGGCGGAATGGTTCTTCTAGTAAACATGTTGCTCGGCGAATTAGTTTTTGGAGGTCTGGGCAGTGGTCTCTACAGCATGGTTATGGCGGCCGCCATTGCCGTATTTCTCGGCGGTTTGATGGTCGGCCGTAGCCCGGAATATCTCGGCAAGAAGATAGGACCTCCCGAAAACAAAATGATCGTGCTGTACGCCCTTGCTGCGCCACTAGTGGTACTTCCCCTCACCGCCATTGCTGTCAGCGCTCATGCCGGACTCTCAGGTCTGACAACGAATAGCGGCCCGCATGGTTTTACAGAAATCTTATTCGCCTACACATCGTGCTTCGCCAACAACGGTCAAACTTTTGCCGGCCTAAGTGCAAACAGTCCGTTTTATAACCTCACGACGGCGCTTGCGATGATGGTCGGGCGATTTGGACTCGCAATTCCAGCGCTGGCTTTGGCGGCGTTGTTTGGACGTCAGCGAAACACTCCTGCCACATCGGGAACACTGCCGACTCACTCTTTCATGTTCGCCCTACTGCTGACAGCTTGCCTGATCGTTATGGCCGCGGTGAGCTACCTGCCCTCCCTGGCTCTGGGACCGATACTGGAACGTTTGCAGTTCGGAGCCTGACATCTACAAACTCGCAACGGAAGCAAGTGACGACAACCTAGCGCAGGCACTTTTGACGGCATATCACCGCGGCTATGGCTGGCCTTTCAGTGAAATCAGCTTCCCGAATCAACACAGGGCAATTAAACCCTATGTTGCATGAGAGCTACCGTGGCCAATTTATTGTTGGTCGAGGAGTCCGTACGTCGGAGGATCCAGTGTTCCCATGAATGCGTCGCTTGGGGACGAGAGATAGAGGTCGTACCGCAACGTTCCCATTGGGGTGCCCAATTGCAGTGACGTGACTCCAGCGGAGTTCGGTGTGGCTAGAAACTGGGGATTGTCAATAACCGTACTTGTCGCAATTCCCATCGCTCCAACATCAGAAAGACCCTGGATCGTCTCCTGCCCACTAAAGTTCAGCCACATGAGGGACTCCGTCTGCATGGTCATATCAAACGCGGTCATGCTGTAGGTGCCGGATAAGCTTGCGGTGCTATAAGGTGCGCCCGTCTGTACGTCAGCTTCACCGACAGGTGCAGTCAAACTGCTCGCATTGGGCAAGCTGTAGCATTGCAGGACAAAGAGTCGGAACGGAGACACAACGTAAAATACGTACAGGCGGTGATCAGTTTCGGTTTGTCCCGCCATCGTACCTTGAGTGCTGAGCATCCCCCGGCCGTTCACGCCATTGTTGCTGACGTTATAACCCCCGGTCATGCTCTCGCCATCGCGAACCCCACCCATATTTCCGGCGCCGTCGAGATCAAATCTTCCGATCTGTTCAAAGTCAAAATAATTCAGAGTTCCGCTATTCACCTGAACTGGTTGATCCACCTGGAAAGCGTAATAGCCGGAGAGCGATGATATGTCATAAGTCTGCGCGGTTTGTAACTCCGCCAAACCAAGAACTGTGTTCGCAGGAGCTGCGTCCGTCCCAATGAGATATAGCTTCGCGGAGCTGATCATATAGATGGCATAGTTGGACGTGCCGGAGACGCTGATCAATTGCAATGTGCCCCTGCCATTTGCGCTAACCGTGTAGCTGGATGTGGCTAGAGGAACCTGAAGCGAGACTGTGCCGAAGTCATTGACGTCTTCGACGCCGCTGGTCAGCGAGCCTGCGCCGTTCACAGCGAACATTCCCACCATACCGAACGGTTGCGGCAAGTTCGTAGAATTGTGGCCGGAGTCGATGCCGGCCGCCCGGAAAACGTATGTGCCGTTCACGGCTGCAGCATTGAAGGCAGCCGGATTTTGCAGCTCCAGACTTCCTTTGGCGCTTCCGAGCCCATCAAACTGGATAAGGCTGCCGATGTTCCCGCTAGAACTCAGCACGAAGCGTAATGTGATCCCTGATGGGTGGCAAGCATTGGGGTTGAAGATGAGAAGGCCTCGCCCGTCGGGATAAACTACCGAAGTACCGCTGACTGCTACGTTCTGTTGCACCCCCGCAGGACTATTTGAATCTTCCACGCCGGAAATGTTTCCTTGAGCATCAGCTGAGATACTGCCGGCAAAGAACGCCAGTCCTTGGTTGCTGTCGGAAGTCAGGCTGAAGGCATACGGGCCGGTGAAAGCGGCGTAAACACTGTCGACTACATTCAGGGCAGTCGATCCGGTAACAGCCGTCGAACTCGCGTTGATAGTCACTAAACCCACGGAAACGGCCGTGACAAGGCCTCCGGCGGCGGCGGACGCCTTGGTGGTGGCCGAGGTGCTCCACTGCGCAACGCTAGTCAAGTCTTGGGTGCTGCCGTCGTTGTAATGACCGAGTGCATGGAACTGCTGTTGTCCTCCCACAAGCAGCGCGGGTCCGGCCGGGCTCAGCACGAGAGACTGAAGAACTGGGAGGACGGAAAGCTGAATGCTGGCGGAAAGTGGGCCCATGCTGGCTGTGACTGTTACAGTTCCCCTCTTAAGGCCAGCGACAAGGCCGGCCTGATTGACAGAAGCCAAGCTGGTTGCTGACGAACTCCAGGTTACTCCACTGACTGGTCGTGGGGGTTTTCCGTCCTGGTAGGTACCCATGGCGGTCAGCTGCAGTGAGCTTCCGATATTGACGGTGTTAGGGTTGGCAGTAATCGAGAGTGAGAGGAGACTGTCGGTTACACTTACCTGGGCAGAGCCCGTCATTCCGCCGTAGTTTGCCTGAACATCCGCGCTTCCAGCAGCGATCGGCGTCATCAACCCACTGCTGCTGATACTCGCAATGGCCGTCGCGCTGGACGACCATGTTGCGCTCCTAGTTACATTGCTCGAAGTGCCATCGTTGTAATGCGCGAAGGCATTGAGTTGCAGCGACGAACCAACACTTGTGCTGTAAACATTTGTTAAAGGTATGACCGAGAGGGACACGAGTGTGTGAGTCACGCTGAAGCTCATAGAGCCTGTAATCGAGTCGAGAGTGGCGGCGATCTTGACTTGCCCAACCGCGATGGCAGTCACCGATCCGGTTTTGCTGACGCTAGCAGTACTGGCGGATGAAGAACTCCAACTCACGGTGGAGGTAACATTCTTTGTGCTGCCGTCGCTGTATTTCGCGGTGGCCGTCAGTTGCTCGCTCTGTCCGACGGTGATTGACGCGTTCGCGGAAGTGACGACAATCGAGGTTAACGACGGCGTCGAACTCTGCGGAATAGTAGGAGAAAATGCACCGCTTCCACAGCTCGCAAGTAAGAAAAGCCACATCAATGGGAAACATAGCGAGAGACGCGTGCGCATATTGAAAACAACTCCTGAGATCGATTATCGGGGAGGCAGTTCTCGCCACTTCCGTGGGAGTCTTTTTACTAACGCAATGAGGGAGATTGTTGAAACCGCACGTGACTCGACACCGTTGAGTCACCAACTACCAAGCAGTCTCCGCAGTCTTTCTCGTGCGAACGACAAGGCTTACACTCAACCGAAGATTGTTTTGAGGTAATGCTGCTCCGCTCGAGTCATAAAAGAGCGTACGCAAATAATCTCCGTTGAAGCGGACAGCGAATCGCCCCGAGACAGACTGCTCGAATCCTCCGCCGAATGCGAGAGAGGGACGCACCAACCATCCGTGATATACACCACCTCTCGCGGGCACTGCACCGTCGATTAGCGCTGAGCCACCGAGCGCGCGAGCAAAAAACCGGGTCCCCCTGTGTACGAAAGGATAGAACTCGGGACCGAATTGGGTGTTCAGCATATAGGCTTGATGCCCTGTGCCTGGGACGTCGGAGGTACGGAGGTAATTCGTGTCGAGTACTGCATCCCAACGCGGGTTCCAGGCGACGGAACCGCTGGCGTCCAGACCATTAAGGTGCACCTGCCCTGCGCCAGGAACCGGCATTGCGAGGTAGGTGTAGCCAGTACTGAAATCGTAAGCCGGGCCAGTCACTGCTGGCGACGGAGCGGTTAGCAGATTCTGCGCTGCGGCAGGCACGATCAGCATAATCATCAAAAGCGAGAGCTTACCCGCGGTTCGTATCGTGTTCCTCATTTCGTCCTTTCTGATCGACAGTACTGGCTTAGGAGAGGGCGCAAACCTGAACCGAACAGAGTGCCAATGCCGTCCGACAGGTGCGCTGTCACTTCGCGGGATTCTCCGCCACTAGTTTGCGATCAGCTTGGCTATATCGTAGAAAAGGGGAAAATGGGCTGACCTCGAACGGCATCTTTTCACTTGCCGACAAAGGAGCAACCGGTTTCGTGCTCATCATCGAGATTTGATTACTCCATGGATCCAGCTTGATCCTGCTGCCAATGGGAAGAGCAGCTATTTGATCGAGACGAAGCTTTTCAAAACGTGGAGCGGCGTTCAACAGTCCGGCCATTCGGATATTTTTCCCGATCGCCATTCTGTTGCCCAGCTGCGGTCTGATCAGATTCGTGAGAATCAGAGAACGATCGTGTAACGCTGTGAGAAACAGGCCCGCACTCGACAGCTTGTCCTTATATGATGAGTTCGCCAACAACTCGATAGCTTTATTGTCGGCAGCTTTCTCATCCGCTGCGTTCCGTGCGAAATCCAAACGTCGAAACGTCTCAGGATCGGGAAAGAAGAAGCGATCGCTGAAGGCAAACCTGGTGTCGACGCGATGGCCTAACACAATATGGCCGAGTTCATGAGCCAGGATGGCCGCCAGAGATGATTCATCCGGTAGCACATCCAGAAGACCACGGCTGACTACAATCGTGTGCCCAATCGTGAAAGATTCCAAAGGCAGTGTCAGCAGCACGCGACAACGTACCTCCGGCTCGATCTCCAGTTTGTTACCGATGATGAGATTGTTGACCACGCTCTGCAGGACGTTGTCTACATCGCTAGCGGGCGCGATCAAGCCGATCTTCTGCAGATGGTCCAGCGCATTGTCTTCGGCCATCCGCTCCCACATGCGCTGGGCTTTCACCGGGCCGTTATCTTCATCAAAGGAACGATCATTCACCGTGCTGTCGACTGTGATTTGCGTAAATTCGTCGTCGCGACTCAGTTGCTCTGGTTCGTAGGACCATAAACGGGTTTGTGCTTTGAAGTACGCGTCATGGGACAGCGGACTGCCTGGTTGTCTGCCTGATTCTTCGGCGTAAATGTAGGACGGAAGCCAAACGTCCGCTTGCAAATTGAAACGCCAGCTATCAAAGTGCAAATAATATTTGTATTGTGAGCTTCCAGAGTAAGTCCCGTTGAAGCGGACGATGTTGAAGTCGCGGTCTTCTACCCAGATTCTTCCGGTAAACAATCCTCTGCGTGCTTGGTCTCTGGGTTGAACATCGATGACAATGCAGCGTACTTCTCCCAGAAACTCACGCCGCACGAAACTGAAACGATAATTGCCCTTCTGAAAGTCTGAATCGAGAATCACCATCTGCGCAAAGCCCTGCGGAATAAATTTTTCCGAAAAGGCCGATGTGAAAGGGTTAGACGATCCGCCGTGCTGCTTCTTGAACAATGACTCGCGGAGAGTAGCATTCAAAAAAACGCGGCCGAGGAAATATTGATCACTGATCGGCTCGACCTCATGATCCTGGCCTTGGTGAAGCTTCTGAATATAGGTTTCGGCCAAAGGATGCATGTCCCTCATCGTCGCGACGAACTTGTGTTCGCGGTCTACCATGCGATCGACCGTTTGATCGAATGAAAGTTGCGCGGACTCGGTCGCCGCAACTGGGGTGACTGACACGAGCAGCAAGATGATGAGTGTTCTGAAGTTGTGCATTAGTGGCCTTCTACAGGAACGGTGTGCGCAATCGAGTTTCCACTGGCACTCCCCAGGTCTCAGGCCCGAGATATCCGCTGGATCTGCCGCTGGAGCCTCCGAATGCTAGCTACCTAAGGCACTTAGGCCATTCATTGCTTGCGGGCGCAGGCGAGGCCTTTAAGCAAGCCTTTTGCACGTTAGTAACCTGTCTTGAGTAACAAAACTGAAAGGCTGCTGAAACTTTTGTTCACATGGAGGGATTTGTTTTCCACTACGAAGACATCGACGTGCTACTGGCAGGTGCCTCTCCGCCCGCCTCGATCCGATCGGCAATCCGCGGCCTTGGTTTTTTCTAGGGAATAGCAATGCGAGTGGAGGGTCCCCGGCTTAGAGCCGAGGACCGTTTAGCTAAGAATCACGCGAGAGATCCTTCATTTGTTGTGCATTATTTTTTGTGCGCCGGCGCCGCGGACGGGGCGGCGTGTTCTCCCTTATAAGCTTTCCACGCGCCGTCGATTACGTAGGCATGAATTGCATCTGCCTGTTTGGTCGTCATGCGCAGATGCGGGAAAGCAAACTTCGGCGGATCGGCAAATCCCGGCATACCGTTTACCCAATGCGTGCCCTCCAGCACAATGCTGTACCACCCCTCGTGCACTTCGGGAGGAGCGTAACGCAGGTCGGGGATAGCGCCGTTCAGCACCCAGGCGCCGCTGCCGTCGAGCCCTGGGGAATGGCATCCGTCGCAATAAAATGTTTGGTAGAGTTTCGCGCCTTCGTGAATCATTGCTGAATTCCAGCGCTGGGCAGGCGGCTTGGGCACCGGTGGCACAACATCCGGCGGAGTCGGAAAGGGAACCTTAGCGCCCAGCTTGAATGCCAAAATGCGGGAAGGCCCGCGCTTCGATCGCGGCGTGGCCATCGTCCAGGCGGGAGCGAATAGCCGCGATCCCGATCCCCATCCCACCGGCAATATCACATATTGCTCGTCGTTCACGGTATAGGTAACCGGAACCGATTCGATCGCCGAACCCGTATCGATTGACCAAACCTTCTTTCCCGAGTCCGCCGCGTAGGCCGCGAACTCGCCCGAGCCCTGACCCTGAAACACAAGATTTCCCGCCGTCGATAGCACACCACCGTTGGTAGCAATCTCCTCTTCGACCGACCAGCGTTGCGTCTGAGTGACAGGGTCCCATGCGATGAGCCGGCCATCGGTCTGCTGCATCCACTCGCCGGTTTCGACTTTGGCTTGCGAGCGAGGCTTGCGATCTGTCGCAGGAATGTAAACCAGGCCGGTGATCGGGTTGTAGCTCATCGGCCACCAGTTGTGGACGGTCCACTGCTTGCCGCCACCTTTCGAAGCTGGCACTTCGACGGCTTTGCCCGTGTTTATATCAATCGAGGTCGCCCAATTCACCTTCACGATCGGCTTGCCTGAAAGCAGCTTTCCAGTCTGCGCATCGAGGACGTAATAGAAACCGTTTTTCGGAACGGTCATGGCCACGTGCTGCTTTTCGCCATTAATCACGAGATCAGCGATCACGATGTGATTGTTTTCCGTCTGCAAGCCGGGTGCGCTGGTCTGGTAATGCCACACGTACTCGCCGGTATCGGCCTTGACCGCGACGATGCAGCCCGCAAATAGCTTGTCTCCTTTGGCGCGGATTACTGACAACTCGCCATAATCTGCGCCTGCTCCTGCAGTTCCGAAAATTACATAATCGGTGACCGGATCGTAGGTGATTGCTGTCCAGACATCAGCACCACCCATGCGCCAGGCATCCCCGGCGGGCCAGGTTTTTGCGGCAATGTCGCGCAGCGCGGCTGATTCGAATGGTTTTTTGGGATCGCCCGGCACCGTCCAAAACCTCCAGAGTTCTTTTCCAGTCTCGGCTTCGTAGGCAACAATCGATCCGCGTACGCCGTCATCCGAGCCGTTGTAGCCGATGAAGACTTTTCCTTTCGCTACGTGCGGAGCGTTGGTGATTCCCGTCTGAGTTGGTTCGCACACTTGCGCTTCCCAGAGTTGTCTGCCGGTCGCGGCATCAATGGCAACCAGTCGGCAGTCGCCAGTTCCAACAAAAACCTTCCCCTCCCATACCGCAACTCCGGCATTCGTTCGAGCGGAGTACGATCCGTTAAGAGCCTGATCGAGCCGCACCTTCGGATCAAACTTCCAAATCGATTTTCCCGTCGCGGCATCGATGGCATACACCTTCGACTGCGGGGCGCTGATGTATGCGACGCCATCGACCACGATCGGTTCGGAAACGATCCCCACGGCGCTGTCCACGTCCACGTACCACGCCAGACCCATCCTGCTGACGTTCTGATCCGTGATCTGTTTCAGCGGACTGAAGTGTCCCTCGTCGAAGGCTCGCCCGTTCAGCAACCAGTTCGAGCCTTCAGCCGCATCGGCGTCGACACGGGCTTCATTTACATTTCCAGCCTTCGGCAGATTATCGGCGGAGATCTTCCAAATTCCGATCATGGCCGTGCTCATCGAGAGCACCATAAGGGCAATCACATTTCGCGCTGAAATTCGCAAACGTAACCTCCGCGGGGTCGGAGCAAAGCTGTTGATCCTCCAATTCTAGTGGCACGAGGGGCTTCGCGCCTAGTGTTCACCGGGGCGCGGCAGCGTTAACTTGCATTTCCGTCAGGAGCAACCCAACTTCGAGTACTACAGCCGCCCGATTTCGGGCGGCTTTCTTCGTTCAAGATAAATTGCTCTGTCGGATGCTCTACGGTGCCGGGATCTGCACATTGGGGACAATATTCGAGTAGCCGCTCTCTTCGTTACTCGAATTTACGGCAGTGGTGGCATAACAGTAATTCGTGCCATCGATGACGACAGAGTCGGTGTAGAGCGTCGTGGTATTCAAGGAAGAGTTGATCTTGGAGAACGATCCGCATGAGCTTGTATATACCGCGCGATAGATGTTGTACCCCGAAATGTCAGGCGATGAGCTCGCGGTCCAGGCGAGGTTGACCGAGTAGGTCGGCGGAGCGGTACCGGTTCCGGTGAGCGCTTCCAGTGTGGGCGAAGTCTGCCCGTTGTTGGCGAAGCCGAGCGTAGCGCCGGCGGGTCCAGTGGTCGTCGGGCTGAAAGTCACCGTGAATGGCAGGCTTTGGCCGGCAGTGATCGTCACCGGCAACGACAACCCGCTTACGCTGAAGACGGAGTTATTCGAATTGGCGGCCGTCACCGTAACATTCGCTCCAGTGGCTTTCAGGCTTCCCGAGGCCATTCCGCTCGTACCGACGACTACACCACCGACGCCCAAAGTCGCAGGCGTAACGCTGAGCTGCCCGACGGCCGCGGTGCCTGTTCCGGACAACGCGATTGCTAAAGTTGGATTCGATGCGTTCGAGGTCACGGTGACCGTGCCACTGGCACTTCCGGAAGTTGTCGGGTCGAATGTGATATTGAATGTTGCGCTCTGATTGGCCGCGAGCGTCAATGGCGTTGTGACTCCAGTCAGGCCGAAACCCGAGCCGCTGACTGTAATCTGCGAAACCGTGACGGTCGTGCCGCCGGTATTGGTGATGGTTTCGGAAAGCGAATCATCGTTTCCGATGGTCACGCTGCCGAAGCCGAGGCTAGCCGGATTCGATCCCATTTCGCCCGGAGAAAGGCCGGTGCCCGACAAAGCCATACCCAAGGATGAATTCGACGCGTCTGAAGTAATTGTGACCGTTCCGCTGGCGCTTCCCGCAGATTGCGGCGCAAAGCTCACGGTAAATGTGGCGCTCTGAGAAGCATTGAGCGTGACCGGCGCAGTGATTCCAGTCAAAGTGAATCCGGCGCCGGAGACTGCAATCTGCGAGATGTCAACGGCGGAACTGCCGCTGTTGGTCAGGGTCACAGTTTGTGTCTGATTGCTGCCTACCGTGACGCTGCCGAACGATTCACTGGCCGGATTGAGACCAAGTTGTCCGGCAGTTGCCGTGCTCGTACCCGATCCATTTAGAGAAATACTCGCCGTTGCGTTTGAAGCATCGCTGCTGACGGTGGCCGTGGCACTGAATGCCTTAGCAGCGTTCGGGGCGAAAGTGATGCCGATGGATGTGTTCTGCCCTGCGGCGAGAGTGACGGGCAGGGTGGGGGAAGTCAGCAGGAAACTCTGGCTGCTGATGGTCACGCTGGTGATTGTGATCGAGGAACTGCCGGAGTTTGTGGCCGTGAGCGTAGTTCCCTTGGTGCTGCCAACCGCAACATTGCCGAAACTGACACTAGTGCTTCCAAAGGAAAGAGCACTGGCGGGCAGCTTGTTGGAGGGAGGGGGCTGCTGGTTGGAACCACCTCCGCTTAATCCCTGGCAACCAACCAGGAAAGCAAGGCTCAGAAGCAGTGAAAGTGGACCCGCCGCTTGGCGAAAGGTGCGAGTGAAATCATCATGTCCCAGGTCTTGTCGCATGCGTCAGTCATGGAACCGTGTCCTCGCGTTCCAGACTGCCTGGGCCGGGGGACGGCTCAGCATCAGTTTGGGGCTTGATCCGCCATTTAGACAGATTTCAAAGGTACATATGAAATAACTACGGGGAAGCCAACGGGCGAGGAAAAAAGGACATGTCCGCAGAGGTGACTAAAGAATGCGAATTCTGACCAGGAGCTGGCAGCGGTTACGCGTTCCGATTCCAGACCTTCCGCTAGAATATTTCATGGCCGACACTGCACTGTGGGGGGATGGCGGGCAGGCCGCCCGGCTTGCCGAGTTAACTGCAGACCGTTCCGATCCCGCCAAGGAACTCCCGCTGCGCCGCGACGTACGCTCGCTGGGAATTCTGCTTGGCCGTGTGCTGATCGAGCAGGAGGGAGAAGCGTTCTTTGATGTCGTGGAGCAGTTGCGGCGGCAACTGATTGAGCAGCGCGAGTTGTCCGCCGGCTCTGAGTTCGAGCGCAGTCTGAACCTCATGGCCCGCGCCCGCGAGATTGTGGCTAGCCTGCCGGTAGAGGAGGCTTACCGGGTCACCAAGGCCTTTGCGATTTATTTCGAACTTACCAACCTCGCCGAGACCAACCATCGCAAGCGGCGCCGGCGCGCGGCCCGGCTGCAGTCCGAGGAAACTGCTCTAGAGGGCTCGTTCCGGGGCACCCTGTTGTGCATGCGTGCGGCGGGAATCACCGCCGATGCCATGCTGAACTCTCTCCGCAGAATCAAGGTCGAGCCGGTCTTCACTGCGCATCCAACCGAGATTACCCGGCGCACGATCCGCATCAAGCGCGGCCGCATCGCGGGATTCCTCGAACGACTGGATCAATTGCCACTTTCGGATTCCGAAGCTCGCGAATACGAGTCTCTGATCATGGCAGAAATCACAGCGCTCTGGCAGACCGACGAGGTCCGGCTCAACAAACCCACGGTGCGCGACGAGATTCACATGGGCCTCGACTACTTTCCAATGATCCTGTTCGAAGCTGTTCCACGCCTGTATGCGGAAGTTGAGGATGCACTGCGTGAAGTCTATGGCGCTTCGATCGATGTTGCGCAGTTACTGTCCTTTGGATCGTGGATTGGGGGCGACCGTGACGGGAATCCGTTTGTCACCGCCGACTCTACTCGTTCCGCAGTCGGTATGGCGCGCCACGTCATCATCGATTATTACATCGCCGAGACCACCCGTCTCATCGAACATCTAAGCATGTCAATCCGTCGTATTGATGTGTCCGAGGCGCTCACCCGGAGGATTTGCAATCACGAGCGCGAACTGGGTGAGAAATATTCCCGCTGGAAACAAATCACGAGCGCTGAAGTCTACCGCCACTTCCTCGATTATCTGATTGCGCGGCTCCGGTTCAGCCGGAACTCGTCCAAGCATCCGCACGCCTACAAGTCTCCGGAACAATTTGCCGACGATCTTGTCATCATGCGCGACAGCCTTCTCGTCAACCGCGGCCTGCGGTTGGCTGATCTGGTCTCTTTGCTTCTGAACAAGGTCAGGACCTTCGGATTTCATCTTCACGCGCTGGATTTTCGCCAGCACGCCCGGGTGCTGTCTCAGGCGCTGATGGAGCTAGCTTTGACGCCGGAGCGGCCATCGCGATCGGTGCGACATCGATCGGAACTTTCTTCCGCATCGACTGAACTTGCCGCGACTTTTCACGCGATTGCCGAACTGAAAAAGACGCACTCCCCAAAAGCGATCCAGCGGTTCGTCATCAGCGGTACAGAGTCCGAGCAAGATGTTTTCGCCGTCGTCCGTCTAGCAGCGCTTTGCGGTGTGCCGGTTGCGGCGAACGTTGATGCGACCCTGGCTGCGAACAGGGACGATCGTGGCCTGATGCCGGTTCCTTTGTTTGAATCGATCGAGGCGCTGCGTTCATCCGCGACGATCATGCGGCGCGTCTGGAGGTCGCACGAATTCAAGTTGCCGCTCGATTCCTGGGGACGTCATCACGAAGTCATGCTCGGGTATTCCGACTCCAACAAAGATGGAGGCATGCTGACCAGCACCTGGGAGTTGTACAAGGCACAACACAACCTGCACGAAGCTGCTCGCGAGTGCGGAGTCACACTGCGCCTCTTCCACGGGCGCGGCGGAACGGTCGGCCGCGGGGGTGGCCCTACCCATGCCGCTATCCTCGCGCAGCCGTCCGGAGATTTTTCTGGCGAAATTCGCATCACCGAGCAGGGAGAAGTCTTGAGCTGGAAATATTCCGATCCGGTGCTCGCCGAGTGGAACCTGGAAATCATGATTGCCGCCTGCCTCGAGGCCGTGGCCATGCCGACGCAAGTTTCGGCCGAAACCATGCAACGCTGGCATGACGCCATGGAGTCGATGTCTGCCGATGCTTTCGTGTTTTACCGGAAACACATCGCAGAAAATTCCGACGTGCTTGAATATTTTGAGCAAGCCACGCCGGTCGACGAACTCGAACACGCGCGAATCGGGTCCCGGCCTGCGCGGCGTGGCGCGAATGCGACGACCAATCGGAGACTCGAAGATCTGCGCGCTATCCCCTGGGTCTTTGGCTGGATGCAAAGCCGGCACGCCGTGCCTGCGTGGTTTGGGGCCGGCCATGCGCTTGCCCGATTCGCCGAACGCGGCGCCGCGCAAACAGAACTTCTGCGTGAAATGATGCAAGGCTTTCCGCCATTCGCCAGCATGATGCGCAGCGTCGAAATCGCAATGGCTAAAGCCGATTTCACGATCGCCCGCCTCTATTCCGAGCTTGTAACCAATACTGAGATTCGCGACCGGGTCTTTGAAATGCTGCGGCGCGAATTTGACCAAACCAGAAAGATTCTTCTCGACGTCACCGGCCAGCAGCAATTGCTGGAGAAGAATCCAGTCCTTTTGCGATCGATACGCCTTCGCAATCCATATGTCGATCCAATCAGCCTGATTCAAGTCGATCTCCTGCGACGCAAGCGCGCCGGCGGCGCCGATCCACCCGGCAGCACATCTCTCGATTATGCTCTGGGCGCGACCATGAACGGTATCGCCGCAGGACTGCATAACACGGGATAAGACTTTGATCGCAGAAATTTCTGTGTGCAAAAAAACCGATCTTCGCGGAGAATCGAGGTCTGAGATATATAAATCTTAGCCATGAACCTTTCGCGCAAACCGGAGGGGGCGTTCCGGGCACCGCCAGCGGGTGCTGCGATGTTCGAGGCTTTTTGCCGTACGTTTTTCACGTTGTACTGTCCGTTGCGCGTGGAAGGACAACATCATCTTCCGGATGGGCCTTTTCTTCTATGCAGCAATCACACCAGCCATGCCGACAGTGCAGCGCTGATGACCGCAAGCGGACGCCGCTTTCGCAGCTTCGCCCTGATCGGCGCCAGCGACTACTTTTTCCAATCGCGCCGCATGCGATGGCTGGTTTTGCGGTGGATGAACGTCATACCGATCGACCGCCGGCCCGGACCCAAATCGCTGGCCGCATGCATTGGCTCTGGCCGCGAATTTCTGGAGCAGAGACGAGGTGCACTGATTCTTTATCCGGAAGGCACGCGCTCGCCGGATGGCGAAATGCGGGCTTTTAAACCGGGGGCGGGACTGTTTGCCGCCGAATTGGGCGTGCCGATTATCCCTGCGCATGTGGAAGGCACACATCGCATCTTGCCCAAGGGGAAGTCGATGCCGCGATTCGGTCCGGTCGCAGTTCGTTTTGGAGAAGCTCTGGCCGCTCCGGCAAAATCCTGGAGCGGACAGTCGGCGCGAGAGGAACGGCGCTGCTTCGTCGAGAAGCTGGCGCTCAGCATTCGCATGCTTGGTCAGGATGATCGGGCCCACGAGTTGGTGGCCGGGGTTCAGCAAAAGGGATAACATCGAGGCGCCGGCGACCTCGATGGGGTGAGGCACCGCAACGAGGAAATGCATGGCCTACGAGCCCAGGCACATGAAATGGTGGGGCTGGGGAAACGAGGATGCTGAATTCTGCCCTTCGGGGCATCCCGGGTTCTGGCCTTATGCAAAAGAAGTGCTCGAAATCGAGCGAGACGATTTCGGCCGCCGCGAGTGGGACCTCGAGTCCATCGAACTTCCCGAGGCATTCGTCGATGAAAAGTTTCTGGCCCAGTTGCGCTCCTTCCTTAATCCCACACAAATCTCTGACGATCGCAAAGAGCGGGTGATCCACGCTTACGGCAAGGGATTCCGAGATCTGTTTCGGCTGCGCCGCGGGCTGGCTGGGGGCGCGCCCGATCTGGTCGTCTACCCCGAAAGTGAGAGAGACGTTTGCCTGACACTACGCGCGGCGGTTGAGCGTGACGTGGCCATCATTCCTTTCGGAGGGGGATCCAATATTTCCGGCTGCCTCGAACGAATGGAAACCGGGCGCATGGCGGTGTCGCTGGACATGCGGCGAATGCGGCGGGTTTTAGAAGTCGACTTGCGGTCCTTCACCGCGCGGATCGAGGCTGGCGTGTTCGGCCCTGATCTCGAAGCGCAGCTGAACGCGAGCGGCATGACGCTGGGCCACTTTCCCGATTCGTTTCTACATTCCACGCTGGGCGGATGGATCGCCACGCGATCGGCAGGAATGCAGAGCGACAAGTACGGCAAGATCGAAGATATGGTCGTGGCCCTGCGGATGGTTACTCCCGAAGGCGAGTTGGCGACCCGCACCGTTCCCAAATCGTCAAATGGCATCGACATTAAGCATCTCTGCATCGGCAGCGAGGGAACCTTCGGTGTGATCACCGAAGCGACCATGCGGGTGCATGCGCGGCCAGAAAGGCGCATGGTTCCCGGCTATCTTTTTCCGGAATTCGAAGCCGGTATCGAGGCCATGCGGGAATGTGTGCGGCAGGAATGCATGCCCGCGATGGTGCGGCTCAATGATCCGGACAAGACCGCGTTATCAATGGCGTTCCGCCCGCCGGCGTCGGGCTTCTCGAAAGTTGCTGGCAGCTTGTTCAAGAACTATCTGCGCGTAAAGCGCTTTTCGTTGCCGAGAGCTTGTTTAATGCTGACTGCCTTCGAGGGTGGCGACGCCGCGGTTGCCCGGCAGTTGAAGCAGGTGCAGGGTATCTACCGGAAATGCGGCGCGGTCAGTCTTGGCGCGAGCGCCGGCAAATCGTTCGAAGCAACCAAGTACGACTTTCCTCATATACGGGATTTCTTGCTGGATCGTGACGTCACCACCGATGTGAGTGAGACTGCGACGATGTGGAGCAATATCACTCCTCTATACAAAGACACAATGACGGTGCTTCGTGATGTGATCGAGAAGAGTGGAGTGCGTCCGTGGACTGGATGCCACATCAGCCACACCTATCAATGTGGGGCTAGCGTTTACTTTACTTTCGGTTTCCGGCAGAACCAGGGAAGCGAAATGGAGCAGTATTTGCGGGTTAAGAGAGCCGTGCAGCAATCCTTTATCGATCACGGCGCGACCCTGTCGCACCATCATGCGGTGGGCACTGAACACTTGCCTTGGCTGGCGGCTGAGATTTCGACGCTGGGAGTGCACACGATCGCGGCGATCAAACGCAGCCTCGATCCGGCGAACATCATGAACCCGGGTCGGATGCAACCATCTCAAAATCCATTTGAGGACTGGACAAGCCTGGTTAATCGCACCCGCTCTGTTCTCGGAGTGCACGATCTTCTGGCCAAGCGTGGCGCTCACTAATAGAGCGCAGGAGCGGGCGTCCCAGGTTTTCTCCTCAAATCTGCTCGGCCGTAGTCCCCGGCGACTCGAGGCCCGCAAACTGTTGAAATTCAAGCATCTTGC
The DNA here is from genome assembly GCA_030040725.1 of Candidatus Sulfotelmatobacter sp. GTDB lineage: Bacteria > Acidobacteriota > Terriglobia > Terriglobales > Acidobacteriaceae > Sulfotelmatobacter. Next base: position 27,810 of record JASHTD010000467.1, read on the forward strand.
ATGAGGATGATCTAAGGTCCACTGCCGAGCAAGGTAACTAACGTGCCCATCATCTCCACGGGATGGGGGCTCAACGATGCCAGTTGGTGGTTTTGTAACGATGCGTAAAAGCGAAATTCAAATCTCTGAGCATCTGCATCTAAACAGCTAAACTAAAGAGAATTGGAGATACCGAATATAGGTGGACGTCTTTTCCCAGGGGCGCGCAATTGGAACGGAGGTTGATGTCATGAGATCAAATCTTTTAAAGAACAAGTTGCTGACGGGTTTGCTCGTGTGCGTGTTTGCATTCGCGGTGAGCCCGGTCGTGCCGCAGCTATACGGACAGGATGCTGCGCCGCCCCAGGACCAGGCTACGCCTCCGCCGCAAGATCAGGATCAGGCGCAGGCTCCGGCGAACGAGGCGCCGGCTCCGGATCAGCCTGCACCCTCGCACCTCACGCCGGAGCAACTGCAGGAACTGGTTGCGCCGATCGCTCTTTATCCTGATGCACTCGTGGCGCAGATTCTTGCGGCTTCCGCCTATCCGACGCAGATTGTCGAAGCCGAGCGTTTCCTGCAACAGAATCCGGACCTAAAAGGCAAGGAACTGGGAGATGCGGTGAACCAGCAGGATTGGGATCCGAGCGTGAAGGCGTTGTGCCAGTTCCCAACCGTGCTGGCCAACATGGATAAAGATCTGTCATGGACTTCGGAACTGGGGGACGCAAATGTCAATCAGCAAGCCGACGTCATGAACGCAATTCAATACATGCGGCATCAGGCAGAACAGGCCGGAAATCTGAAGAGTACGCCGCAGCAGACGGTAGCCAATCAGGGAGACGATATCGATATCGAACCGGCAGATCCCGACGTGGTTTACGTGCCGGTTTACAACCCGGCCTACGTATACGGATATCCAGTGGGATTGTGGCCGGGCTTTTATCCGTGGTGGGGAATTGGTGGGCCGTATTTCTCGTTTGGCATTGGATTTCCCATCGGGCCGTTTTTCGGATTTGGTTGGGGCTGGCATGCCTGGGGGTTTGATTGGTATCACCACGGAATCGTATGGGGCGGCCATCCATACGCCTTTCATAGCCGCGCTTTCTACGATCGCAACGCCTACTTCCATGGCGAGTTCCGGGGTGGTTTCCGCGGCGGATTCGCGCCCGGCGATCGAAGCCTGCGTGGATTCGGGGCACCGGCTGGACGCGGCGCTGTCGGCGGACACCCGGGAGCGTTTGGCGGGATTAATCACGGAGCAGAATCCCGTGGTTTTGCCGCGCGCGGACGTTCTAGCTTCGGCGGCGGCGGGTTTCACGGAGGCGGCGGATCCCACGGCGGAGGTGGTGGGCGCCGCTAATCGGGCGCGCACAAAATTATAAGGCCACTTCTAACATTGATCGAAACTGCAAGGAGTAAGGACCATGTACCACAATCGGCTTAGTCGCGAAAGTTTGGATTCGAAAGGTCTCGGCGCGATCACCGGCATTGCAATCTTTGCAATGGTGATGGCATGCGCTCCTGTTCCCGCCACTGCCCAGCAATCGGGGCAGGAAACATTCGCCTCAGCAGGTAAGGCGAGCCACGCTCTGGTGGCCGCTCTGAAAGCGGATGATCAATCGACGTTGCTGAAAATTCTTGGCCCCGATGCGAAAGACATTGTTTCTTCCGGCGATCCTGTCGAAGACAAGGACAACCGGGCCGAGTTCGTGAAGAAGTACGGGCAGATGCACCGCCTGGTGACGGAACCGAGCGGCGAAACGACGCTCTACATCGGCGCGGAAAACTGGCCAACTCCGATTCCTCTGGCGCACAAGGGCAACGTCTGGTATTTCGATACCCCTGCGGGCAAGCAGGAAGTCTTATATCGCAGGGTGGGCAGGAACGAACTGGCGGTCATTCAGGTTTGCCACGAGCTGGTCGACGCGCAAAAGCAATATTACGGCCAGCCACACGATGGCAACTCGGCGCACGTCTATGCGGAGAAATTCATGAGCGACCCAGGCAAGCAAAACGGCCTGTACTGGGAAGTGAGCGCCGGCGAAACCGAAAGTCCGATCGGGCCGCTTGTGGCGGAGGCCTCCGCCATGGGCTATTCGACCGGCCACAAGCCGGAGCCGTTTCACGGTTATTACTTCCGAATTCTCAAGGCGGAAAAAGGCGCCGCCGGAACGAAGAGCTACATCCAGGATGGAAAGATGACCGGCGGATTCGCGTTTCTGGCCTACCCGGCCGAGTATCGTAACTCGGGAGTGATGACCTTTATCGTCGATCAGAATGGCATAGTTTACGAAAAGGATCTTGGCAAGCGGACGCCAGAGGTTTCGAAGACTCTGACTCGATACTCGCGCGACAAGACTTGGCGCAAGGCAGACTGAACTCGCAGATTCGCCGGATTTTTCTGAAAAAATCTCCCGAAGCAAAACAAGAGGGCGGCGGGCTCACGGCCAGCCCTCTTAGTCTTTCGACACACCAATGTCGACACACCGAGTATTGACACACCCGGAAGAACGCGCCATACTTCGACCCCAGTGAAAATTCGACCAGCTGGCGTCCAGATGCCAGGACTGGCAAGGCTTTTCCCATTCTCCCAGGAGGATTTACATGTCCTTTACCCTTCGTTTTCCGCGGAGTCTTTATCCGCTGCTGTTTGTGCTGACGGCATTTATTCCATCCGCGTTTGCTTCTGGCCCCTACACACTCGGCTCGGGAAATACGGTTACTGCCGATCCCAATGTGACCTATCCTTCGACCAAACCGTGCATTGTGACCCTATTCAAGCAGGCTTCGTTCTACGACTTCAACGTGGAGAATTTTAACTACACGCCGCCGGAGGCGTGCCCTGGGCCATGGGCCAAGGTAATCCTCGAAGCGGATATCAACTTGAACGCGGGAATTCAATACGACCGAACGGCAAATTTCTGGCTCGGGCCGGTCAACATTTACTTCGGCACCACGGCTGAGCCGTCGCCAAATCTCGGCCCGTCGTGGCACATTGAGAACGATCTCACCGATTACAGTTCGATTTTCTACACTGCGCAAAGTGGACAGGCCGATATTGGAAATACCCTGTGCTGCGGCCTCACTTCGACGATATATGCCTCGGCAGCACTCAAGTTCTATCCCCTGGCGCCCGGCCAGAGTGCGCCGGTGAGCGCCGATCAGGTGTATGCGCTTTCTGCCGGTCCTTCGGGGGGAACCGTAACCCTGAACACTGGCTCGAGCACTCTTTCCGCGACGTTCTCGCTACCCACCAACGTGCAAAGCGCTTATCTCGACGTTTACTCGCAAAGCCAATCGGATGACGAATTCTGGTACACGTGCGTCCCGAACGACGTTTCGTCGGAACTGGAAAGCTGCAGCAACACCGCCTTCCGCGAAACCGAGATCACCATCGACGGCCAGCCTGCCGGAGTAGCCCCAGTCTATCCGTGGATTTTCACCGGCGGCATCGATCCTTATCTTTGGTTCCCGATTCCCGGCGTGCAAACCTTGAATTTCATTCCTTATCGCGTGAATCTCACGCCTTTTGCCGGAGTGCTGAGCAATGGCCAGCCGCACACGGTTTCGCTCAGCGTCTATAACGCCGACAGCTATTTCTCGGCGACTGCGTCCCTGCTGGTTTATCTCGACAAGGGAACGAGCCAAGTGACCGGAGCGATCACTCAAAACACTCTGAGCACGCCATCTCCTACGATTACGGAAAATCTGAATGTGCAGCCCACCTATCTCGACGGCACGGTCCTGGTGACCTCGAATCGCAGCTTCGTGATCGCCGGCTACGCCAACACCTCGCAAGGAAAAGTGACCACGACGGTCGCGCAAAATGTGAGCTTCCAGAGCAAGCAGTATTTCGAGATTTATTCAACGCGATACCTGCAGGAAATCACGCAGGAGTCGACCGTTTCTTCGACAACCACGACTGCCGGCGGAAGCTCGCCGAATACTGTGAACACTCAGTATTTCAGCTTCCCGCTGACGCTGGACATCAATGAAGAGTTCCCGCCGAATGGGAATATTATTCAGACTACGGCGGCGGTTCAGAATTACACCGCGACCGATACCACCACGCAGAACGGAACGACCACTTACACCAGTTCGATGGTGAATTCCGGCAAGCACAAAGACACGCTGGAATTGGATTCATCCTTTAATCTGCTGGGGAATACGAATCAATCGGCGGCTCAGCAGTACAGTTACTCCGATTCGACGGGCGCCAGCTATCAGTGCAACCTGTCCGCTGCGGCTAACGTGCTAACGTATTTCAGCGCAGGGTGCGTAGAGTAAAAAATCTCAGAACACACGAACGCCCGGGCTTTTGCCCGGGCGTTTTTATTTGCAGATTTATTTTGCAGGGAGAGCTTCAGCCAATGTGCCGGTCGAGCGCCTGCGCGATGGCTTCCTTGGGGCGGTAGCCAACCAGTTGCTCGACAACCTGGCCGCCTTTGAAGACCAAAAGCGTTGGAATTCCCGTAACTTTGTAGCGCATGGGGGTGGCGCTATTGGCGTCCACATCCATTTTGCCGATCTTGATCTTCCCCTGATAGTCCTTCGCCAGTTCCTCGACAATCGGGGCGATCGCGCGGCAGGGGCCGCACCACGTCGCCCAGAAGTCCACCAGAACGGGCTTGTCTGACTTCAACACGTCTGCGTCGAAGTTTGCATCCGTCACCTCGACGATCCCATTGCCTGCCATATTTGTTTCTCCTCGTTGTAAACGTCGCGTTTTCGGCGGACGCTCCCGTGTTCTCCAAACAACGAGTGTCGTGCCGGGTTTTGCGATGTAGATGTATAAATGCAGTCCAACTACTGGACCTATTATCGTACCACTGCTATTCGATGCGCGGGAGCAAAGGAAGGTCGCAAAAGCCAGAAAGGGGTGCACCGGTGTGGGCGCTAGAAGACGAATTTCAAGGCTGCCTGCATCAGACGCGGCGGGGCGGTGCTGACTACATCCCCGAACGACGAACTGTTGATGTTGCCGTTTACCGAGGCCGGTCCGTAAAACTGGGCGTGGTTGAACACGTTAAAGCCTTCGAAACGAAACTGCAGGGACTTGGACTCGCCAAGAAGCAGAGTTTTTTGCAACGCGAGATCGTAATTGTCCAGTCCCGGCCCAAAAAAGAACCGGCGTTTGGCATTGCCCGGAGTGCCCAGAGGCTGCAGGCTGAAAAGCGAAGTGTTGAAGTAGGGCTGGCCATTGCGCGGGTTGGAATTCAATTGCAACGGGCCGGGAGTGTATTGCGGCTCATCGACGCCGTAATTGTTGACTCCGTTGGGCTCGGCGCCCAGCAACGAATTGTCGCCGTAGTTGAGCAGCGTAACCGGAAAGCCGCTGCTGAAGCGGGTAATGCCGGAGATCGTCCAGCCGTTTGTCCAGCCATTCGCCACGCGGAAAAAACGAGGCAGTGGAAGCTCATAGGCGTAGCTGGCCACGAAATTCTGTTGCACGTCGAAAGCGGAGAGAGCGCGGCTAAGCGAAGCATTGATCGGGTTTACTTCTTCGCCGAGGTTCGAAGATTCGTCGAGTGACTTGCTGAAGGTGTAACCGGCAAAAAGTTGCAAAGCTCCGTTGGTGTGGCGCAGGTTAAGCTCCAGCGCATTGTAAGTGGAATTGCCGATCGTGGACTGATTGGTATTGCTGCCGAAACTCGGGCCGAGTGGTCCGCGGGTTCCATTCACGATTCGGCCAGATGCGGTGGTGTATACATTATTTTCGCCGAAAGGCCCGCAGGTTGCGGATCCCGGCGCTACTTCGCTGGTCTGGCTCAAACTAAGGCACAGAGCCGGATCGCCAGGATTGGATTCCACCAGCACCAGAAGACGATGGGCCTGATTGCCGACATAGCTGGCTGTAAGCAAGGTCTTGTCACCGAGTTGGCGCTCGATGGAAAACATATATTGCTCGGTATAAGGGATGCGGTTGTGGATGGAATAACCCGGGATGCCGCTGATCGGTTCATACTGCGACCAGTCGATGCTGGTGTCTGGATGGCTACTGGAGGCATTCAGTGGCGCAAGATCAACGGGAAAATACTGGCCCAGATTGTTTCCGTTGGAAGCGGTTACAAATGGATCGGAAAACAGCGGAGGAGCCGGGCTGCTGTAAGTGGTTCCATAAGGAGCGTTGGCTGCAAGCACGCCGATCGTGAGCGCCTCGATCGACGTGTAATACATTCCGAAACCGGCACGAATGCTGGTCTGGCCCGGACCACCCAGGAGCTTGCCAAGAAAACCGTCGCCGAGCCGAGGTGAATAAGCCAAGCCAAGGCGCGGCGCAAATTCGTCGCCCGGAGGCGCGAGCGTGCGCCGCACTCCCGGATCCGTGGGATAAAGAATTCCGGCTGGCGCGCCGGGAAATACTACAGATTGTTTGCCCGGTTCGGTCGTCGAAATCTGATTGTACTTTTCGTACCACGGCTCTATGCGATCCCAGCGCAAACCGTAGTTGAGCGTGAGGCTCGAATTAACCCGCCAACTATCCTGGCCGAAGAGGCCTGCATACTTGTTGCGGCCGTAGAAGGGATCGAGCTGGCTCTGATTGTATTGGCTAGGAATGCCGAGCAGGAAATCGGCAAAGTCCGAGCCCGTCTCGCTTCCGGTGAAAAGAAAACTTCCATTGAACTGGGCAATCGGATTCACGTTGACCTGATCGAAGTGAAACTCGCCTCCGACTCTCAGCGTGTGGCGTCCGATTACTTTCGAGAGACTATCCAGCCACTGGTAGGTATTATTCGCCTGCTTCAGTTCGTTTGTATTCGTGCCGGTGGAGAAATTATTGAAGACGAGATTTTCCACTCCTGCGCTCTGAGGAGCGAGAGCGATGATGGAAGGCGATCCCGAAGAAGTGGTAAATCCCTGCGACGCCAGGCTCACGCCGAGACCACCTAGCGGTTTCCCCAAATCATTGAAAGAGCGCATATAGCTGAAGTGGGCTTCGTTGACCGCGGTGGTATTCAGCGTCTTTATTTCGCCCAGGCTGAACAGCTGTGCTCGACCCAGATAAAGGGCGTTAAAGCCAGGAACGCTGGCTCCTCCCTGAGCGACCGGATAAGGATTATTCAGCGAATAGTCGTCGAGGAAGTAATAGGCAGAGACCAATCCCCAGCGGGTGTTGGCGTCGAGGCGCAGCGCGCCCTTGTCATCGCGCAGAGCCTGATTGTTCGCGGAGGTGGAAAAGAAATTTCCCTGTTGATTGGGAATGGGGATGTACTGCAGCAGATGCCGGGCGGGAGTTGACCAAGCACTGCCGGGAATTTGCAATGTCGGAAGGACGCAAGCATGCGGAGTGCTGGTTCTCGAGGTGTAGTTCGGGCTCGAGCAGCCGGGGAAATAGTACGGCTCTCCGGCGAAAATCGGATGGCCGAAGCTTTGGGTGAGCGTTCCGGCCCAGCCGGGACCGTTGACCAGTGTGGGTGTAACTGCTGATTCCCCGTTGATTGTCTGACTTGTGTAGAAGGAACTGGCCAAGTCGCTGAAGTTTCCGTTGCGTTCGTCGATCGAGGGGACGGGGATCAGTCCGGTATCGACTCCCTGACGCTGGCGCGTACCCTGGTAGTCGGAAAAGAAGAAAATCTGGTTGCGCCGGATGGGACCGCCAAACGTCCCCCCAAACTGGTTTTGAATGAAAGTGCCGCGATCCGGGGAGAAATAGCTGCGTGCATCGAGATCCGTATTGCGTAGAAATTCGAAGAGATCGCCATGAAAAGAATTAGTGCCCGATTTGGTGACTACATTGATCTGGCCTCCGCTGAATTCACCATATTCCGCGTCGAAATTGCTGGTGAGAATGCGAAACTCGGCGATGGAGTCCAGATTGGGAATAATTGCTGTTCCCATGTTGACGTCTTCTTCGGAATCGCTTCCATTCACGGTAAAAGCATTGGCAAATTCTCGTTGGCCGTTAATTGAAATCGTGCCTGGATTCAGTTCGCCGGAGGGTGAGAGCGCGCTCGCGCCCACATCCTGCACAGTTTGTGACCTAATCGAAGTGGCCGGGGCAACTCCGGGCTGAAGCGAGAGAAGATCGGTATAACTGCGTCCATTCAAGGGCACGGACGTGATCTGCTGGCTATCGATGAACTCACCTAGCTGGCTGGTGCCCGTCTCCAAACGCGCGGCTGTCTGACTCACTGTGACCTGATCCGACCGTTGACCAACCTGCAGAGTGACATCCAGGACGAGGGCACTGTCGAGATCGAGAGCAATTGCGGTGCTTCGGTAAGGTTTGAAGCCGGCGTGATCGACTTCGAGAACGTAGTTGCCGACGGGGAGAACGGGGAAGCTGTAGCGGCCTCGGCCGTCGGTTCGATTTGATTGCCGCAACCCATTGCCCAGATTCAGCAGGGCGACCGAGGCATCCGTGACGGAGGCGCCTGAGGCATCTTTAACCGTCCCGGAAACGCTGCCGCCTACACCAGCCCAGGCCATAGCCACTGAACAGAGCAGAAATAAGAAAAGGCTCCGGACACATCGCAGGCTGAATTTTCGCGTACAAGCGGTTCCATAGGAACCTAGTTGCAAATCAGTCGCATCTGGATCGACTATCAGAGCCGCGATTGTGTACAGGGCCATGGATTGAAGGGGTGGTTCGAGGCGATCTAGTTGCAAATCGGTCGCATCTGGTACATGCTTTAGTATCGATTCGACAATCGCCAGGGGTCAAGCGTTGGCGCAAGTTTTCGTCGCATCTCAGCTGCAACCAGTTGCGACACGGGAGGTCTCCGATGCCACTACCACAAACCGAAATGCCGGGGCGCCTGCAGGCCTATTGCGCGGAGCGCGGTATCCGCATGACCCAGCAAAGGCGCGCCATCCTGCGCGTGATGGAAACCGCCAGCAAACACCTCGACGCGGCACAGCTGTTGCGCAAGGCGCAGAAGCTCGATGCCAGCGTGGACCGCAGCACCGTGTATCGCACGCTACGGCTGCTCAAGCGGCAAGGGCTGATCGACGAACTCGATCTAATGCATATTCACGGTGAGGGTCATTATTACGAGCGCAAGCTGAACCGCGACCACATTCACATGGCCTGCCTGCGCTGCGGAAAGATTATGGAGTTCGTCAGCGACATATTTGAGAAGCTGAAGGGCCAGGTGGAAAAGGACTGCCGTTTCCGGATTGTAGTTTCGCGGCTGGAGATCGGCGGTTACTGTGCAAATTGCTCAAAATAAATCTCTTCCGAACGGGAAGTCAGAGCTCTTTTGCACCTGCTGGCACCAAATAAAAAAGCGCCCTAGACTTTGCAGTCCAAGACGCCTCGGCAGCCCTCCCCCAGAACTGCCAAACCACGAAAGCGATGTTAAAGAACCGCTAATTCTCTGTAAACGTCACTTTGGTAATGGAATTAACGGTTTAGAAGGCATTCGAGCGAAGCAACGTTTTCAAAGGGAAACTACTGTTGCTTGCGCCAGGTCTGGCCATTGTCGGAGGTGGTCCAAATCTCGCCCGCGGAAGTGGTGATTTTCCCCTGTTGCGGGCTGGAAAATTCAATTGCGGTGATATCGCCGGCCGGCTGGGCGCCGGAGGCCGACGGAAGAACCTGCTGCCAGCTGGTTCCCGAATCGCTCGAATGATAGAGGATCGTGCCTGAGCCGCCAGCCCAAACTTCGGGCCCTATCGCGGCCACAGCGCGGAAGGCGATTCCGTTCTGTGCCTGCCCGACTGCGGCGTTTACGCTCACGTCTTGCCAGGTTTTTCCTGCGTCAAAAGAACGCTGCAGCCCGCCGTTCGCCGTGACGGCCCAGCGCGGTGATGCACGCTGCATGAGGGAGGGCGCCGTCTGCAATGTAAGGTTAGGAGGCGCAAATGCCGGTGCGGTAGCTCCGGAAGCTTGCGTGGGAACCGCGGCCTTTGCTTTGACTACATCGGAGTTTGCGTAGGACTGATATGGCGATGTGGCCTGAGCCTGCTTCTGGATGAGTTGGTCGGTCGGGCGATTACGAGCCATCGTGGTGGTTTCTGCGTTGAGTTTCTTTGCGCGGTCGCCTGAAATGCCGGTGTAAGCAGCCGGCTGACGATCGCGGCTTGCGAACGTCGAGCTTGGTGCTTGCGACCTCTCTTGCGAGAATGGTGCAGACTGCGCCGGCGAAACGTTAGTTTGCCCAGCAATCATCTGGGTAGGCTGCAAGGAACTCGAAGCCAACTCGGCCCGTTGGGCCTGCCGGTGCTCGTATCGGAAGGCGCCCGCGGAAATCAGCGCAAGAATCGCTGCGCTTGCGAATCCCCAGCGAATGGCAGGCAGGCTTAACCAGCCGGGCCGCATGAAGCCTCGGCCGGGGACTGTTTCGGGCTCGGCCTCCGGCGTAGCCAACGCGATAATCTGGCGGCATTCGGCACAGCGGGCCAGGTGGTCGAGTAAAAGAGCCCGTTCCGATTGAGCCAGTGATTGCTCGGCGAACGCAGCAAGCAGATCGGGTTCAGGATGCGGATCAGTGATGGCCATCCCTTGCAACCGCTGCACCACGATTTTAGGAATGTCCTGCATTAGCGCGTCTCTGTGTTTTCGTTTCCGAACTTCTTTGTTTCCAAACTGTAGTGCTCTCCGAACTCCTGTTTCAAGATTGAGCTTTTCAAAATTCGGTCCGGAATTCAGCTTTTGGCTCTTCGTGCTGCCTTCTGCTCGAACTGCAAGCTGTCCTTCTTTTCGGAGAACGCCGGAACTGTCGATTCTTGCGCCAAACTACGCCGAATATTTATTTGTAAGTCGCGTACATCCACGTCGAGGGCCTCTTCGGCCTGGCGCCGGCCCATGCCTTGCTGCACAAGCCCGCTTAGAATTTTCTTACGCAGCAGCTTGGCGAGCTTATCTACTTTGCGGCTGATGGTGGATTCATGCACCCGCAACATGCGCGCCACTTCCGCCAGTGTGCGGCCGTCGAGATAGTAAGTGGCAAGCACGAATCGGTCCTCACCGGGTAGCTCGCCAAGAGCTGCGTCGGTCGCGAACGCAAGCCGTGAATCCGCCGCCGGAACTGGCTCCGGCTCAGGCGCGGCGAACTGCACGCCCTCCTGGTTTTCTTCCTCGAGGCTAACCAGCCGCTTGGTCCGGCGATAACGGTTCACGAACTCCTGCGCCAGCACCGTGCGCAACCAGCCTTCGAGCGATCCCCGGCCGGTAAACGATGCCAGCTTCGAAACACGTTGGCCGTCGCGCAGAGTTGTGCCGTAAAGCTCGGCATAGAGGCTGTCGGCCAAGTCGCGGGCCGCCGAATCCTCACGCGCGATCCGCAACGCGGATTGATAGAGTTTTTCGCGATAGCGAGTGAGAAAAACTTCCCAAGCGGCGTTATTGCCGGCGGCGCAGGCACGAGCCAGTGCGAGCTCCTCGACTCTTACCGTCAGAAGAAAGGTGCGGCATTCGTTGTGGTTGGCGCTATGAGGAAGGTATTTTGCGGTAACTTCGCACAAAATTTCGGTAAATTGTTCGCCGGTCACGCCAAACGTTTCGCAGCCGCTCTTGGCGTGCAGCTCCGCCAGTAGTTCTGCGACTGCCGACCGAACTGGCGCTGGAATGGTTTTCGTAAGGCTCATTCGATAAGAGATACGGCGAAAAGCTGTCTTCTGATGCTACCAATTCATTAGACGCTCGTAATATTAATTTTCGTGGCAAGAGCGGAGTCTTTTTGCGTGTTGCGCGGCTGAGACCGGTTTCTTAGGTCCAAGGGACTGAGGTTTTCCTATGCCGAAATAGAGTAAAGTTATTTCCGGACCCACTCGTCGGAAATTGTGTAAAAGCGAGACAGCCATGTCGGGGATTCCGTATTGACGCTTTGCTTGTGCGGACCGAGGAAACTCAGAGGAGAGTGAAATCTATGCAAGCCAGTTTGCTAAAGCGCATCTTGACCAGGAAAAACTTCGTCTCCCGCTTGCTGCCACTGCTTACACTGTTTACCGCCGTCGCCGCGCTGGCTGCGTCAGGGCCGGGATACAAAGTTGTCAAGACTTACAAAATTGGCGGAGAAGGTGGTTGGGACTACATGACCACCGATGCTTCGGCACGCCGGCTTTATATTTCGCGATCCAGCCATGTGATGGTACTCGATCTTGATTCCGGCAAGCAGATTGGCGACATTGCCGATACGCCAGGAGTTCACGGCATTGCGCTCGCTCCGGAACTGGGCCGCGGATTTACCAGCAACGGACGCGAAGGCACGGTCAGTATCTTCGATATGAAAACGCTGGCGACTAGCGGCAAGGTGAAGGCGGGAGAAAATCCCGACGCGATTCTCTACGATCCGGCGACGAAACGAGTATTCACCTTTAACGGCCGAAGTCACGACTCGACGGCAATCGACGCTGAAAAAGGGACGGTGGTGGGCACGATCAAGCTGGATGGCAAGCCGGAATTTGCAGCCAGCGACGGCAGAGGCGAGATTTTTGTCAACATCGAAGACAAGAGCGAACTCACCGCGATTGACGCCAACAAGCTCGAGGTCAAGACTACCTGGCCGCTCGCGCCCTGCGAAGAACCAAGCGGGCTCTCGATGGATACGAAGCATCGCCGACTGTTTGTCGGCTGCGATAACAAAATGATGGCCGTGGTGGACGCCGACAGCGGCAAGGTGTTGGCTACACCGGCGATCGGCGACGGTGTGGACGCAACCAGATTTGACGAAGGAACTGGCCTTGCCTTCGCCTCGTGCGGCGAAGGGGTGCTGACCATCATAAAAGAAGAGTCGCCGGATAAATTCGCGGTGGCGGAGACCGTTCCCACGCAAAAGGGCGCGCGCACCATGGCGCTCGATCGAAAAACGCACACCGTTTACACCGTGACGGCAGACTTCGGCCCACCGCCGGCTCCAACGGCCGACAATCCGCATCCGCGCAGATCGATTGTGCCGGACACCTTCGTGGTCCTTGTCGTTGCCAAATGAGCGGGCAATTCCGATCCGCACGAGCTCGATTGCGGCTGCAATAAGACGTACGACTTTCTTGCTCGGCGCCACGTGTTCAAGCGTCGGTTCGGCTAAATCCTTCGACGAAGAATGCCATCTAATGTCTTAGAGCCATTTGCCGCGGCTCAATGCATCTCCATGGCTGCGAAGCCTGCTGGACCTGATGAATGACCACTGCAGATGAAAGGTTCTATCGTGCCCGTGTCGTTCAACGAGTCGACGTCGCGCCGGATCTGTGGACGTTTCGCATCCAACCGGGGGGACATTTCGATTTCACTCCCGGCCAATTTGCCACGCTCGGACTGGAAATCAACGGCAAGCGTATCGAGCGCCCGTATTCTATGGTTTCGGCACCCTCAGAGGATGGGGTGGAGTTCTTCCTCGAACTGGTTCCCCAAGGAATGCTCACTCCCCGGCTTTACAAGTTGCAACCGGGTGATGAACTGCTCATGCGGAAAATTGCCAAGGGAAAATTCACCTTGCAAACGGGCGACAGCCGCATGAATCATCTGCTGGTTTCGACGGTTACGGGTGTCGCGCCGTTCGTCAGTATGATTCGAACTCTCGCCAAAGAGTGGCGCGAGGGCCGCTTCGACGGTGCTCACCGGATTTTTCTGCTCAATGGGGCGAGCCGTCCCTGGGAGTTCGGCTACAAGGATGAGTTAACACGTCTATCGGAAGAGATGCCGTGGCTGCAATATGTTCCCACGATCAGCCGTCCATGGGATCACGCTGAGTGGCAGGGCGAAATCGGCCGGGCCGACGACATCCTCCGCAAATATGCCGATCAATGGGGGCTCAATCCCGAGAACACTCACGCTTATCTCTGCGGGCATCCCGAGATGATTGAAAACAGCAAAGCCATCCTGAAACGGCGGGGCTTCGTCGAGAAAGGAGCGATCAAGGAAGAAACATATTGGCTTCTGCCGAGGCACGAGCGGTCGGCTGCCGCCTGAAACGGCAAGTGTTCAACTGCCGATTTTTGAACTGCGGCGTTCGAGCAAAAGCACATCTCTCCATTCGTTCTTCAGTTTTCCAAGCCGGTTCCTCACTCCAACCCTCCTGAAGCCGCACGATTCGTGCAAGGCAACGCTGGCAGTATTTTCAGGGAAAATTCCTGCCTGCAGCGTCCAGACTCCATTTGCTTCTGATTCCTTAATCAATGTCTGTAAAAGCGCTTTGCCGACGCCGTGTCCGCGGGTCGTAGCGGCTACGTAAACGGAAACTTCTGCAACACCGGAATAGGCTTGGCGAGTGGAAACAGAACTGAGTGCGGCCCAGCCCAGAATCTCATTTGCGTTAGTTGCGACAAGGCGGCAGTTCAACCGGTGGCTGCCATCCCATTTCTGCCAGTCCGGAAGTTCAGTCTCGAACGTGGCGTAGCCGGTGGCGATACCTTCGCCATAAATCCTTCTAACTGCAGGCCAGTCCTCCGCAATCATCGTTCTGATTTCGAATCGCATGAGCCGGATCAGGTTTCAGCGGGTGCGAAGAAGACCAGCACGGCCAGTTCTTCCGTGATGTCGTAGAAACGGTGGCCGACATGCGCGGCCACAAAAATCACGCTGCCTGCTGAGACCTCCTTATCCTCCGTTCCGGCTTTGTGACGGGCGCGGCCGCGGATCACGTAATAGATTTCATCCTCCCGGTGCGGCTTCTGGTGATCGGTGGCGCCTGCCGGCAGAACATACAATCCCGCGCTCATTGCGGCCACGCGAAAAAACTCGCGGTACGGCCTGCCGCTCTCGGAGCGCTGCGCTTCGATTTCTGCGAGATCGCTGAAGAACGTCTTCACGCGAAGAAACCTCCGAAAACCAACTCGGTGAACTGCGGGATCAGATTCTGCGCCTGCAAGTCGCCCTCCGGCTTGTACCACTGATAAATCCAGTTGATCATTCCGAGCAGCGCGAAGGCTGCGGCGCGCGGGCTCACTTTGGCTTTAGCAGCATCTGCGCTGCCATTTCCACGCGGTTTCTGAGTGCGGATTTTCTGTTGCACTTCCGCGATCAGCTTTTCGAGGAAATGCACATACTCCTTCTTGCGGGCGTTGATTCGCTTGCGCAACGACGGCGGCAGGGGATGATTCTCATGCAGCATCACCGTGATTTCGCGATCGCGCGGGCTGAGCACAACTTCAATGTGCAGACGGATCAATGTGCGCAGTCGCTCTTCGGGATCCGCGATGCCCTGCAGCGGATTCAGCACGCGCTCCTGGGTGATTTCCATGGCATGATTCATGATCTCGAAGAGGATTTCATCCTTGCTCTGAAAGTGATGGTAGAGACCGCCCTTGCTCAACTTCAGCGCAGCCGCTACATCGTTCATGGAAGTTGCATCGTATCCGCGTTGCTGGAAAAGGCGGGCAGAGGTGCGCAGAATCTCCTGCTTGGGATCGGCTGCGGTATCGCGAGGCATCGGCTGACATGGTAAACAGTTGCGGCGGGAATGCCAATACGCAGCGTAGCCTGTATCGGCGGAGCCGGAGGGTAATATTTCGAAGTAACCACTTTAGGGCGAGTTGAATCTAACAAATAGGCGAAGATCGCCTTTACTGCACGGTACGTTATGGCGGCACGAACGTGGAGAGCACAGCAAGAATCTGCGCAGAGAGTTCTGCGGTTTCTGCAATCATTCCTTTCTGATTTTCATCCCCGGGACTTTGCCTTCGAGTTGTGGGATGGAACTCGCTGGCCTGCGGAGCGCAACGCATTCCCGCGATTCACCTGGAAAATCAATAATCCTGAGGGGCTGAAGAAGGCCATCTTCTCCGCCAACCGGCAAGTTGCGCTGGCGGAAGCTTACTCCTATGGCGACTTCGATATCGAAGGGGACATGGAGGGAGTTTTCGGCCTCGCGGAATATATCATCGATCACAAATGGACCAAAGCGGAGAAACTTCGCTTGATGGGCATGGCGCTGACTCTGCCGTCAGGGCATTCTCACACGCCGGAGCGCCCGCCGGTGCGACTCCAGGGAGACCTGCACTCCCGGCAGCGCGACCGGCAGGCTGTCAGCTATCACTATGACGTTTCCAACGATTTTTATGCCCTGTGGCTGGATCGCAATATGCAATATTCTTCTGCGTATTTCGAGCAGGCCGGGGATGACATCGCCGATTCTGATATTGACGAAGCGCAGCAGAAAAAGCTCGCTTCTATCTGCCGCAAGCTGCAACTCAAGCCCGGCGAGAGGTTGCTCGATATTGGTTGCGGTTGGGGTGGATTGATCTGCTTTGCCGTGCGGGAGTTCGGCGTAAGTGCACTGGGCATCACCCTAAGCCGGCAGCAGCTAAAGGGCGCAGAGGACAGAATCCGGAATGAGGGCCTCGCTGATCGCTGCCAGGTTCGTTTGCTGGATTATCGCGATCTCGACGCAGCAGCGGGATTCGACAAGATCGTGAGCATCGGAATGGTGGAACACGTTGGCGAACGCAATCTGCCGAACTACTTCCGTCAGGCTTATCGCCTGCTGCGGCCCAACGGGCTCTTCCTGAACTCGGGGATTGCGCGCGCCGGGAACCGTCCGGCCGACGACATGCCGTCGTTTACCGACCTCTATATCTTCCCCGATGGTGAACTGGTTCCCATCTCAAACTTGCTGGCACATGCCGAAAGTGTGGGTTTCGAGGTCGAGCACGTAGAGAATCTGCGCGAGCATTACCGCCGGACGCTGCTGCAGTGGCTGCGGCGCCTGGAGGCGCAGCAAGAAGCCGCGAAAAAGCTGGTCGGTGAACTCAAATATCGCATGTGGCGCTTGTACCTGGCTGGATCGGCTTACTACTTTCAGGAAGCGAAGCTTGATCTCTACCACTCGCTATTTCTTAAGACCGCGCCGGGATCGGCTGCAATCTCTGCCTGAATTGGATTGTGGGAACTAGCGAACGGACGCAGCCTCGATTCGCCCCTCCAACAGCGCTCGCTTGGCAATTAGCGGTTGTCGTCCGGGGCCTTACGCCCCAGTGTGAGCAGATCGGTGCGCAGAATCGCGACTGGCCGCTTTCGCTGCCAGCTCGTTGAGTGCGGGCACCGAATCCGGAGAAATCAGTTTCCGCTCGGGCGGTTGAGAGCCCGTCCGAATCGCTTCGGTCAGCATCTCGATGCCGAGATCGGCATTCGGGCGGATATAAATAGTTGCGGTCAAAAGCCCGCTTCGAATCCATGACTGGCCAGTCTTGGGTAGGCCATCGCAGCCGGTAAAGGGAATCTTGAGCCAGCGATCGCGATCGGTGCCGGCGATTTCGGCAAAAGCCTTTCTCGCGCCCGCAGCCATGCTGTCGTCTTGCGCTCCCACCAGGTCGATTGGAGTTTTCTGGGAAGTGCTCAATCGCAGCCAGGAACTCACGGCACGATAGGCGCTTTCTTCAGTCCAGTTGCCTCGCAAGGTCTTGACCTGAATGCTGGAGGGCTTTGTCCGCAGCATTCCCGCGGTACGTTCTTTGGCCGCCAGACTGTTCGCCGGACCTTCAATGTATAAAATCGATCCACCTTTCGGCAGCAGCGCGGCAAATTGTTTGCCCTGAATCTGCCCGACTTCCCCGTGATCGGAACTGATGGAGAAAACCGGCACGTGGCAGTTCTGGCGCAACTTGGCGAGATAGTCGGCGTCGTGGTTCAGTACAACCCAACCGATATCGGCGGTGACTGCGGCGCGCGCCACCTGCGGAAACGCGGTTCCACCCGCCGGCTCAAACACGATTGCATCTGGGCGGCTCTCAGCACCGCCTTGAATATAGTGCAGGAGTTGCTGGCTTTGCGTGACCGCATCGTTATTGGCGTGAACGATCTTGAGGTCGACTCCCAAATGGCGTGCCGTTTTTTCGGCCGCCGTTGCCTGTTCCTGTTGGTAGTCGTTGTCGTCGTTGGTCAATGAGAGGAGGAAGTTAAGCTTTTTCATGGGTTCCCGATTCTGATCATATTTCAGATCGGGAAACCCCGAAGGTAACGAGAGTAACGATCATAGAGACATGGCGGCGCAAGAATTTACGAAAGTTGACAGGAGAGCTGAAGCCCGAATTCACTGATGTGGCACAGATAACGATTGTTCATCCTCAAGATTACGAATGCTCTCGAAAAAACTGCTCGCGGCGTCTTGTGTCACGAAAAGCCTCAGTCCCTCCTGGTTGTGTGGTAGAAAACGCACCGGCGAGGTTGCCGGCGTGAAGGCACGCCGTTAGGTCGGCCCCTCGCACAAAATTGTGAAGAAAGCCCGCATCAAAGCTGTCTCCCGCACCAACCGGATCGACCGCTTCAACTTTGATTGCCGGACTGGTGAATCGTTCCTTCCCGCGCTGCGCAGCGGCGCCTTGGCGGCCCATCTTCACCACGACAAGCGGCACCAGATCCGCCAGCTTGCGGATTGCGGTTTCAAGATCGTCCACTTCCGCCGCTTTTTGCGCCTCCCGCTCATTCGGCAAAAAAACGTCGACGTAACGCAGCGCCTCACGCAGCCCGCCTTCCCAGGTGTCATCCGGATCGTCATTTGTATCGAGCGAAGTGGTCAGGCCCGCTTCTTTCATTTTTCGAAACAGCTCCGGAATTCTCGGCCGAAGCGCACGCTGCAAATAAAAAGAAGAAACATGGAAGTGACGGGAATTGCCCAGATAACTGAAATCGAGATCCTCCCAGGTCAATTCCGCAATTGTTCCCGAGTACGTCACCATGTTGCGCCATGCCGCGCGCTGCAAAACGACCGTCAGACCCGTCTTGATCGGGCCGGGCACGCGCCGCAACTGCGAGATATCGACGCCGATTTTCTGGAGCGGCAGCAGGGCGGAAGCGCCCAGATCGTCGTCGCCGATGCGTGATTGAAACCCGACGCGGCTGCCCAATGCGGCAAGATTATGCGCGAGGATCGACGAAGATCCTCCCAGGGTGAGCATCATGCGATCGGCTAGCAGTTCACGCTCGGGAGGGAGCTCATCCGGCAGGCCATAGAGAATCAAGTCGAGATTCACTTCGCCGGCGATGGTGATGTCAAACTTGGGCATTAAGGTTCCTGCAGATTTGCCGCTCGAGGCAGCAGGGAAGTAATCGATTCAGGCAACCGTGATCTCGATCCCGGCCTGCTTCAAGGCGCGAAGGTCAGATTTCGAAATTCCGCGGTCGGTCACTACTTCATGCAAGGCAGAGGTCGGGGCAATCAGCGACAAGCTGCGCCGGCCGAACTTGCTGGCGTCGCAGACTGCAATCGTGCGCTTGGAAATCTCCACCATGACGCGGTTTACTTTTGCTTCCAGAAGGTTCGGGGTACTCAATCCGTAGTGCACGTCGAAACCGTCGACTCCCAGAAACAACAGATCGGCGCTCAGCCGCCGCAAAGTCTCTTCCGCGATGGGCCCGACCAGCGAAAACGAATTCTTGCGCAAGGTTCCGCCGGTGAGAATCACTTCAACTGCCGTGCCATTTAACTCGGCAGCAATGTTCACCGCATTCGTCACAATGGT